>JAEZLD010000159.1 GCA_023415335.1 Bacillota bacterium
CGTTCTATAAGAAGGACTCTGCAGAACACCTTTGTCTGCCTTATAACCTTGTCCAGCCTTAGGAAAAAGCCCCTTACTGCAAAAAGGCAGGACAAGGCTATGGAGGCATTGAAGGATTTAATAATAAAAAGCGTCAGAAAAGAAGACGCTGTTGCACGTTACAGCGTAACACAGTACGTTATGCTTTTAGATACAAGGACAAAGGATAATGCCAAGCTTGTGATAGAGAGGATTGCCAGTAGATTTTACAAGGAATACAAGGAGGATTCGATTTTGCTCAGCAGCAGGCTTGCTATTGTTGAGCCACCAGAAAAAAAGAATAAGGACCAGGTTTGTGACCAGGTTGTGACTGACTTGGATATAATGAGTGTAAAGTAATACAATTACATAAAAATAATTGCATAAATATAAATACTAAAGCATAAGAAAGGGTGAAAAAGATGAAAAAGAATATTACGACTGCATTAAGTGTTTTTATAGTGGTGTTGCTCATGTTCACAGTATTTAAGCCTGCTCGGTCATTTGCACAAACCGGTAATGAGGATAAGCTTGAAAAGGTTGATGGTAACAGTTTGAAGCTTAAGCCTGTCGAAGGTGTTCCGAAGGTACCAGATGGAAGCTATTACATTGTAGATATATCAAATGCGGAATACATTGCAATCAAACAGGCTAATAAATTTGTGCTAGTGTGGACAGAGAGCAGCAATCAAGCTGATATAATAACAGAGCTTAAAAAATATGATAATAGCGTTAAGAGCTATGATGACAAATACTTCATATTTGTAAGCGGAGACGGAAAGATATACCCTTATGAAGGGGCACCCAGAACAGGAAGTGAAATAGGAGATTATTTCGTTTCAGAAGGAAAGTTTTATATTCAGGAGAATAAGGTAAGCCACTATGTAATTAAGACTAATCCGGTGCCACCAACGTCAGAGCCACCAACATCGGAGCCGCCGACAAGTACCCCACCAACCACAGAGGTACCAACATCGGAGCCACCGACAAGTACCCCACCAACCACAGAGGTACCAACGTCACAGCCACCGACAACAGAGGTTCCGACCACCACACCGCCACCAACAACTGAAGAACCCATAGACATACCAGAGACAGATGTACCGCTGACACCACCCTCAAACACTCCAACAACACAGGTGCCAACAACCGACCCTGGTGAAGAGCTGGAGGATATAGAGGATGAAGAAATCCCATTGGCAGGTCCAGACACCGGAGATGCTGGCATGGGAGGAGCATTGGTAATGGGAGTTTTAAGCCTTATAGGCGGAGTATATGTATATAAGACTAAAAAGCGTTAAATAAAGCTTAAAAAGGGTACTGCCGAAACAGGCAGTACCCTTTTAAATATGGAAGGCATACAGCCTTCGTCCCGGGATTGGCAAGTCTTATGAGGCTTAAGCATATGCCTTGTTGCTAAGTTTAGTGAATAAGGGGTTAAAAGCATTAGGCATTGGCCGGGCATGGGCTTTAAATAAGGCGAAGCACTGTTATCTTCAGGTTCGTCTTCCTGGGCTGTGCACAGGCACCAGGTGAAGTCCCATGCTTTGGCTGGTTCCTACCAGACAGCTATACATCCCATGCCGAGAATGTACAACCGATCTGCAGAAATGCCAGCTCAGCTTCGCAGGACTCCCGATACATATATAATTCCCAACCTTTAACGTATTATGCCATGCACTTATGATATAATTATAAATATTATTCTAAGGAGGGATTTCATGAGCAGGCTTTTGTATTATTCACAAATTACAGGCAATGTGCATGATAATATATACGACCTGTGCTGCCAGAACATAAAGCAGGGCAGGAGGGTTATATACATTGCCCCTTCAAGGGAGCTTATATTCAAGGTCAGGAAGGACATATCCTCCCTAATGGGGGGAATTATTAATATGGATGTTATGAGCTTTGATGACCTGGAAACGGAGATACTTAAAGGCTGCGGCAAATCAGCATACGGTGCGGATTGCAGTGCCTTGTCCATAATACTTGCAGGAATTCTTGAAAAGCTTGCCATGAGCGGCAGTACATCCTTTTTTACCAGTGTTCTTGACAAGCCTGGCTTTGTAGAGGGTTGTCTAAGGTCCATAAGGAGGCTGAAGCGTTCCATGGCATTTCCTGATGATTTAAAGGCTCTCAAGGACACCCTGAAAGAGCAGAGGGAGTTGTTCTTAAAGCTATCAGACCTTGAAGTAATATACAGGGCTTATGAAGACGAGCTTAAGAAGCTAAGGATAAGGGACAGCGAGGATATTGCAATAGAGGCTGCAGGCCTTTCAAGGGAGGCTTCCATATTCTCCTCCATGGGGCTTATGGTGATTGATGGATTTATTGATATAGACTCCGTAAACTGGGAGCTTTTAAGAAACGTTGTAGATTCATATCCCCAGGCAGACTATATCTGCAGCGTGCCCTTTAAGGCACCATCTGCAAGGGATTTTGTTGAATCACAGATTATAAAGGACCTCTCCTCTATAGGATTTGACCTTGTGGAGGAGAACACTGAGGCCGCCCAGCCAACCCTTCAGGGACTTTTCTCCCTAAACCCAGAAAGATCTGGTGATGCCTCTTTCATAAGCATAAACGGGTTTCCCTGCGTAGAAGATGAGGTACGGGGGGCTGCCAGGAGGATAAAGCAGCTGGTAATGGAAGGAGAGAGACCTGACCGTATGGCTGTTGTCATAACCAGCGATAATGACTACAGGGATGTATTGCCTGATATATTCAGCGAAATGGGACTTCCTCTTGATATGGGCCAGAGGATTCCTCTTTCATCACATCCTGTGGCCAGGGATTTATGGACACTGCTGACATTGAAGCTTAGAGGCATGAACGTGGACGGGCTTTTGGGAGCTATAGATTCAAGATACTTCGGCCTTGTTTCACTGGAGCACCGGAAAAAAGCAGAGGAAGTCATAAGAAAGCTATATGACGGGGAAAACACCATCTCTGTCCTTGAAAAGGCATCCCTCTCCACGGATGACTCGGGCTATACGAAACAGCAGCTTGAATGGGCTATGGAGGCATATTGTAAGGCAAAGGATATAATTGAACAGCTGCCCGATGAAGGCATGATAGGAGACCTGGTAGGAAAGCTGGCAGGGATTCTTGATTCCTTTAAAATACGGGAGAGCCTGGTGAAGCTTTACAAGGGAGGCCTTATAAGCTCGGAGCTTTTCATAAGGGATGTGAAGGGTCATTTTTCTATTATGGAAACCTTAAATGAAATAAACAGGCTTTACAATCTTGCAGGGGGGGATAAAAGAACCATTTCCTTCAGGGAGTTTGCCTCAATCATAAACGAGTCCCTGAAGAAGAAAACCATAACCCTTGCTCAAAGCGGAAGGGAGGGCATAAGGGCCCTAAAGCCTGATGTGTTCAGGGGGGTGGACTATGACTATGTATTCTTTCTTGGACTTAACGAGGGAGTATACCCTAAGCCATCCTCAAAAGGTGGCCTCTTTACTGTGAGGGAAAGGGAAGTCCTTGTTAAGAAGGGGCTGGATTTAGGCTGCCGCACCCTGGAGCTTTCAAGAAGCAAGATAGCCTTCATGCTCACCTGCTGCTCTGCTCGTAAGAAGCTTTTTCTAAGCTACAGGACAACTAGCGAGGACGGCTCCTACATGATTAAGTCACCCTTCCTAGATGAGCTGGAGAGGCTTTATGAAAAAAGCGAGATAGCTAAGGTTACAGTGGGTAAGCGCTGCATGAGGGAAAGATTTGAGGCCTCCATAGATGAGATATGGAGCGTAGATGAGGCAGTTGATTCTTTGCTTATAAGCGAATGGCAGAAGCCTAAAGCTGACACCAGGCTCCAGGGGCTAAGGAAAACCTTAAGCTCAAGGGGCATGGACAGCAGGCTTATGGACTTGTACCGTTTGGGAACAATAGAAAAAACAAGGCGGCAGGGGCAGGAGTTTGACAAATACGACGGGCTTATAAAGGGAGTTAATACAGACCAGAGAAGGAAGGACTACTGTTTCAGCGCCTCCCAGATAAACAGCTATGCCTCCTGCCCATTTAAGTATTACATGGAAAGGGTACTTGGAATATCCACCTATGAGGATGACGGAGAGTTTAGCTCCATAAGCGAGGGCACTCTTTACCATGAGGTGCTTAAGTTTTATTATGAAAAAACCGAGGACCTGTATACCCTTGACCTTGACCTGCTTGAGAAGGGGCTTGAGATGGCCCTTGCTAGAATAAACGATAAAAGGCTTGTGAATATTGTTCGCCAGATGAAGGTTGATGAGATAAGGACTGCGCTGAAGCTGTTCCTTCTAAAGGACATAGATTTATTCAAGAGCTACAGGGACAGTACGGGAAGGGAGCTTAGGCCCACCTACCTGGAATTCAGGGTAAATGAGATAAATGCCTTCAGTCCATATATTTTTATAGCCAATATTGACAGGGTGGACCTGGAGTATGAGGATGACAAGCCAACTGGCAGGTTCATAATGTATGACTATAAAAAGAAGAACAAAAAAAGCACCAGGGACTGTCTTGGGGGGGCTGATTTCCAGCTGGCTGTATACTACCAATGCATTCAAAGGGAGCTTAAAACAAGGCTTCCGGAAGCTCCTCTGGAGTGTATGGGCCTGCTGTACTGCTCTATAGAAAAGCCTGACAGGGATGGTCTTATAAGGGATGAGTATAAAAAGTCTTTAGGCAAATCAAGAAAGCAGGACACTCTGGGTCAGGCAGGCTTTACTTACTCAATGGAGTTTTTAGACGAGAGGATAAAGGAACTTTCAGGAAGGATTGCCTCGGGAAACTTCACCCTTAAGGATTCCTGTCCTATTGAAGGAACCGGCTTCAAGTGCGAATTCTACCAGGCCTGTAGGTTTGACAGGTACAGAATAAGGAATAAGAGGAGGTGAGCATATGGATAAGAGGATAGAAGAGCTTATGAAGGAATATGGGGTAAACCTGGAGCAGTGCGGCGCCATAGACATAAGCAGAAACATTGCACTCCATGCCGGTGCAGGCTCTGGAAAGACAAGGGTGCTCACCAGAAGGTTCATAAGGCTACTGAAGGAGGATAAAAGCTGCAGTGTGGATAACATTGTAGCAATAACCTTCACGGAAAAGGCTGCCCTTGAAATGAAGGAGAGGATAAGAGCTATTGTTGAGGAAAACATAAGGTCTGCAGAAGCGCCTGAGTATACTGCAAGATGGAAGCAGGTAAAGGATGATCTGTCATCTGCTTCCATAAGCACCCTCCATAGCTTCTGCGACAGCATTATAAGGGAAAATTATTGCCTTTTAGGGCTGGAGCCTGACTATGACATAATTGAGGATGTGGACAGGAAGGTGATTCTAAACAGGCTATCGGATGAGTGCATAAACAGACTTTTGGAGGAAAATGAGAAAACAGGAGGGTCCCAAAGGCTGCTTTCACTTTACGGAACCTCCTGCATAACTGGAGGGAAGCTTGCAGCATGCCTGCAGGATTTATGCTCCAAGATAAAGGAAGGTGCCTATGATTTTAAGGAGATTAAGAAGGCAACAGAGGAGAACATAGAGAATGTCACAAGCCTGGCAGGAGAAACCCTTGACAGGGATATGATAGATGCCATCCATTCATCCCAGATGCTTGTACTTGATATGGCACAGGCCTTAGAACAGGCATATGGGGACTATAAGAGAAAGGAAGGGCTGCTGGATTTCAATGATCTGGAGCTTTATGCACTGAGGATACTTGAAAATGTACAGGTCTTAGAAAAGTACAGGGAAAGGTACAGGTATTTCCTTGTGGATGAATTCCAGGATACCAATGAGGTTCAAAGAAGGATACTCTACAGCCTTGTACAGAATATGGATGGCACGCTGAGCCCAAGAAAGCTGTTCATAGTGGGAGACCATAAGCAGGCCATATATGGCTTCAGAGGCACTGACTATAGGATATTCAGCCAGGTGTCAGAGGATATAAGCAGGAACGGTTCCATAAAGGAGCTTTCCACCTGCTACAGAAGCTATCCTAACGTGGTAAACACTGTAAACCAGCTTTTTTCAAAGCTTCTTAAACCCTATGAGCCTCTGAAGGTATCCCCTGACAAGGAAAAGGCAGAGGGGCTGAAAACAGAGCTTATTATATTCACACCCCTCCCAGAGAAGGACATGGCAGGAGATGCCTGGAAGAAGGACAAGGGCATTTTGAAGACAGGTACTGACGGGGAGAAGATAAAGGCCTTCCTAAAAGCCATAAACATAGAAAGCACTCCTGATGCTAAGGCTGACATACTTGGTGACGTGCTTGCTGCAAGGATAAGGAAGCTTAAGGAGCAGGGCTTTGAATACAGGGACATAGCGGTGCTTCTGAGAACCAGAAGCAGCCTTGCTTCCTATGAGGATGCCCTCAAAAGAAGCTGCATACCCTACTGTGTTATGGGAGGTATAGGGTTCTTTGACAAGCAGGAGATAGTGGATATACTAAACACCTATGAGCTTGTTTTCTCACCTGAGAGCCTGACCTCTATAGCAGCATCCCTAAGGTCCCCTATATTCGGAATTGCTGACGACTGCCTCTTCCAGGTATTCCAGTACCTGAAGGATAAATGCGATTTAACCGATTCACTTAGAAGGGCCTCAGAGGAAGCTGATGGGGACAGCGCCTATGCCTTAAGCAGGGCAGCAGGACTTATAGACAACCTTGTGGGGGTAAGCGGCCTTTACAGTGCTGGGGACTTCCTAAGAATTATGATAAGGGAGCTTAGCTATAAGGAGATATTGCTTACCCAGGAGCAGGGCTTCCAGAAGTATAGGAACATAGAGAAGCTCATAAGGATAGCAGACGAGTTTGATGCTAAGGATATGTACCATGCAAGGGAGTTTATAGACTATATAAACCTTCTCAGGCAGGAGGATTCCCACAGCGGTGATGCACTGCTTGATACCGAGGACAGCGATGCCGTAAAGATACTTACAATACATGCCTCCAAGGGGTTGGAATTCAGGGCAGTGCTAATACCGGGAATAGACGGAAGCCTTACCATGCAGCCCATGAGGATGATGAACGATATAGTGTTTGATTCTAAGTATGGGATAATTGCAGGCTTTAAGGGGGATGGCAGCAGCAACCTTAACCCCATATACGGCCGCATGCAGGAGGAATACAAAGCAAGGCTCATAGATGAGGGAAAAAGACTTCTTTATGTTGCTGCTACCAGAGCCATAGAGTATTTAGGCTTCCTAGGCTGTGACTGCAACATAGAAAAGCTGAATGAGGATAAGCTGGACTCCTTCGTAAAGCAGATAAGGTATGCTCAGATACAATGCGGAGCTGTGGAAGGCTTTACAGAGGTGGATGGAAACCAGCTGCTTGTGGAATATGGGGAAAACTCAAAGGAGGAGAGCCTGGCAGAGTCAGGCTCCGGGGAAAAGGCAGAGTATGCCCACCTGGAAGACAGGGTGCTTTTCTCCTGCACAAGGGAGCCCTCAGACCAGGCAAGCATAAGCCGCTATATGACCTTTAAAAAGTGCAGGAGGCAGTACTATTTCAGCTGCAAGGCAGGGCTGGGCAGCATGAGCTTTGAAGATGAGGACAGTCTCCGTGAGGAGAGGGCAATAAACAAAGGAAGCCTTGAGGAGGATGAGGATAGGAACAGGTTCAGAGCCTCCTTCCGGGGAACGGTTGTTCACTCCATAATTGAGAATCTGGTAAAGGGAAACGTACCGGAAGAGAGGGCAGAGGACATAATAGACAAGGCTGTGCAGTCCTATGAGCCCCACGACAAGGTGCAAAGGCAGAATCTAAAGTCAGATGTAGTGCGTTATGTGGATAACTTCTATCATGTAGAGGATAAGTTTTCGTCCTCTATATCAGGGAGACCTGTGAAAAGGGAAACCGAGCTGGAGTTTAGGATGCCCCTTATGGAAAACAGCAGCATAGGTGTAAATGGAATAATAGACAGGATAGACGTTTATGAAGGCAGCCAAGGACTCGAAGGCTATATAATAGACTATAAAACCAACACCCTTAAGGGGACCACAGTAGAGTATCTGGCAGAACAATATAAGCCTCAGCTTATGCTCTATGCTAAGGCCTTCAATACCCTATACTATGCAGATGGGAGGAAGCCCCGTCTTATGGGAATGTACCTATATCTGCTGGATATAGGGGAGTATGTGAGGATAGAATATACAGAACAGGAATTAGAGGAGCTTTTACAAAACCTTAAGGAGGTATTTGAATATACCTCACTTCACGATTCCATGGAGGACTACCCTCCAACCCAGTCAGACCAGTGCCACAGGTGCAAAATACAAGGTCTGTGCCAGTTCTAAATTATGTATGTGTTGTTATATTTGTGATTTTATTATTACATAAATATAACCAAAATTATGTAAAATGTAACACATGCGTATAGTAAAATATGGTAATATGTGTATAACGGAATGAATGCATATATTAAAGGAGATTGAGGGTATGGGTGTCAGGAATGTGTTGGTGGAAAAAAAGGACAATATAGCAACAATCATCATAAGCAGGCCCCAGCAAAGCAATACCTTGAGTAGTCAGTTACTGCAGGAGCTGGGATCTATTGTGGAGGATATAAGGCAAGATAGGGAAACTCTCGCTGTCATTGTGACAGGTGAAGGAGAAGTTTTCTCATCAGGAATAGACTATGATGAGCTTAATGAAATGTCTCCGGAGGAGGCAAGAAGGTTCTCCCATATAGGTAGCAGAGTGTTTAGAAGCCTTGAGCTTATGGAGAAGCCTGTAATAGCTGCCATAGATGGAATAGCATACGGAGGAGGCTTCCAGCTGTCCTTAGCCTGTGACATAAGGATAGCTTCAGACAGGGCCAGGTTTTCAATGCCAGAGGTCGGCTTAGGCATAATACCCGGACTTGGTGGAACACAAAGGCTCCGCAGCATCGTAGGCATTGGAAGAGCAAAGGAGCTCATATTCTCCGGAAGGCAGCTTTCAGCCCCACAAGCATATGAAATAGGACTTATAAGCATGCTGGTGGACCCCAAGGACCTCATGAGGGAAGCCAGGAGCATAGCCTCAAGTATCGTAAGAAGCAGCAGCTTTGCAATGAAGCTTGCCAAGGCGGCTATAAACCTTGGGGTTGAGGTAGATATGGACACGGCATTAGGATTGGAGGAGGAGCTGTTTGCAGAATGCTTCTCACCAGAGCGCAGGAAATGTACGGCAGAACAGGAAGGATAAAATAAATATGGACATTTTAAAAAGCTTTTCATTAGAGGGAGAGATATCATTAGTAACAGGAGCATCCTATGGCATAGGCTTTGCCATTGCAAGGGCATATGCACAAGCTGGTGCAAAAATAATCTTTAATGACCTGAATGAGAAGCTGGCGGATAAAGGAATCGCAG
>JAEZLD010000171.1 GCA_023415335.1 Bacillota bacterium
TTACCACAAATTATAACTACAGGGTTCACAGCGACTACTATGACGGAAATTTCAATCCTGAAGATTACCTTCAGGGAACAGGGTATTATTTTGAAATAAAGGACTCAGAGGGAAAGGTTATTCTTACAAATTATAATGGGGAGGCTGTGCAATATTCTAAAGATACCACCACGAGCTACCTTGATGAAAAAACTGGAAAGACAACTGAGCTGACGATTACAGGATATGCAGCTGAAAATGTTGAAGGCACTAAAGAATACGGGAGAGCTGAGTATTGGATAACCAAGGCTTATAACATGAGATACTTAATTGTTGCTTTGACCATAATGGCAGCAGTTATCAGTATTGTACTGTTTATATACCTTATGTGCACTTCTGGCTATAAGGCTAAGGGAGAAAAGCCAGAGCCGGGGCTGCTGGAGAAGCTTCCTTTTGATGTGTATACAGTACTTATGATAATGTTTGCAGCCTTACAGATAGCCTCAGGTCCGGGAATCGTTTTCCTTATCATATTTGGGGCAATTGATGCAGTATTGATAATACTTTATCTAATGAGCTTTGCAGTAAGGGTAAGGACTGTTGGTGTTATAAAGAAAACCTTAATATACAAGATCCTCAGCTTCATATTGAGGATTATTGGGTATGTGCATAAAAACCTGTCACTTGTATGGAAAACTGTCATAGGGGTGTTTTTTATCAGCATACTGGAGCTTATTGGACTTGCTCGGTACGGAGGATATGGGGAGGGAGTAAGCCTTTGGTTTCTTGAAAAGCTTCTGCTAGTTCCTATAATAATATACATTGCCATATCCCTAAGGAAGCTCCAAAAGGGTGGTGAGGCTATAGCAGGAGGAGACCTGAGCCACAAGATAGATACAGGGCACATGCTCTGGGATTTTAAAAAGCATGGGGAAAACCTTAACAATATAAGTAATGGAATGTCTGCGGCGGTGGATGAAAGAATGAAAAGTGAAAGGCTTAAGACGGAGCTTATTACAAATGTATCCCATGACATAAAGACCCCTCTTACCTCCATAATAAATTATGTGGATTTAATTAAAAAGGAGGATGTGGATAACAAAACCGTACAGGAGTACGTGGAGGTGCTGGACCGCCAGTCATCAAGGCTGAAGAAGCTTATTGAGGATCTGGTTGAAGCCTCCAAGGCCTCAACAGGAAACATCAGGGTTAATATGGCTCCCTGTGAAATAGGGGTGCTGCTTAACCAGATGCAGGGGGAATATGAGGATAAGCTGAAGACGGCCAATCTGGAGCTTATAATAAACCAGCCGGAGGAGCAGGTAACCATCATGGCAGACGGAAGACATATGTGGAGGGTTCTGGATAACCTGATGAACAACATATGCAAGTATGCCCAGCCAGGTACCAGGGTGTATGTTTTGCTTACGGTTCAGGGAGGAAGGGCTGTTGTAACCTTTAAGAACGTTTCCCGGTATGAGCTTAACATATCTGCAGATGAGCTTATGGAAAGATTCGTAAGGGGTGACACCTCCAGAAACACGGAGGGCAGTGGGCTTGGACTATCAATAGCCAAAAGCCTGACTGAGCTGCAGAAGGGAAAGCTGGAGCTTTCCATAGACGGGGATCTTTTCAAGGCAATCCTAAGCTTTAGCTTGCTATAGTTAATGCATGGCGCTGCACAGATGCGGACGTGCAGCGCTATTTTTTTGCCCAAAATCAAGCAAAAAGGAGAGAAGAAATGGAATTATTAACCTATATCAATTATATTATTGCAATTGTATTTCTAGTGTGCTATTCCTATCAGTTCCTGTATATAGCTATACCCTTTGTAGTTAAGAAGAAAATACAAAAGGAAGCAAGGCCTCATAAATATGGGGTTCTGATATCTGCAAGAAATGAGGAGAAGGTAATAGGACAGCTTATAGAAAGTATAAACAATCAGAGCTATCCTGGCGAGTTGATAACTATATTTGTTGTGGCAGACAATTGTACTGATTCCACCGCCAGGGTGGCAATAGATGCAGGAGCTATGGTCTGTGAAAGGTCTGATAAGACACATGTAGGCAAGGGCTATGCATTGGAATACCTTTTAGACTGCATAAAGGATTTCTACCCAGAGGACGAGTTTGATGGATTTTTTGTATTTGATGCTGACAACCTTCTGGAGGAGAACTACATAGAGGAGATGAACAAAACCTTCTCACAGGGCTATAAAATTGTTACAAGCTATAGAAACTCCAAAAACTATGGGGACAACTGGATATCTGCAGGCTATGGACTGTGGTTCCTAAGGGAAGCCCAGTACCTTAATAATTCAAGAATGCTTATTGGAACCAGCTGTGCAGTATCAGGAACAGGCTTTTTATTCAGCCGTGAGGTAATGGATAGAACCGGGGGGTGGAGGTTCCACCTACTTACTGAGGATATAGAGTTTACAGTAGATAATGTGGTAAATGGAGAGAAGATAGGCTACTGTGGAAGTGCAGTTATATATGATGAGCAGCCGGTTAAGTTCTCCCAGTCATGGAACCAGCGAATGAGATGGGCTAAAGGCTACCTTCAGGTGTTTAAGAAATATGGAAGGGAGCTTATAAAGGGGACTGCATTAAAAGGAAGCTTTTCCTGCTTTGACATGACCATGGCCATAATGCCTGCAGTGGTGCTGACGGTGCTTAGCATAATAATCAACCTTACAGGAGCTATAGTGGGGGTGCTTGACGGCCAGGGAGCGTGGGCAGCCTTCCGGTCTGTATGTGAGTCTATCAGGAATGTTTATATAATGCTTCTGATTATAGGAGGCATAACAACTATTACAGAATGGAGAAGCATTCATGCCCCGGCCTATAAAAAGGTTTTGTACACCTTCACATTCCCTATCTTTATGCTTACCTATATACCTATATCCTTTTCTGCCCTCTTTAAAAGGGTTGAGTGGAAGCAGATAAGCCATACAAGAGGAATGAATTTAGAGGAGGTCAGGCGTTCAAGAGTCTCAGCCTAAATTGTCGCATGATATGCGACCAGGGATAGTACCTAAGATGGTATCCTTTAATCATAAAGAATGATTGGAGGATATAAAAATGAAAAAAGGATTTACAGAGCTGGTATTCATATTGGATAGGAGCGGTTCCATGGCAGGGCTTGAAGGGGACACCATAGGGGGCTATAACTCAATGCTTAAAAAGCAGAAGGCTATGGAGGGGGATGTAGCAGTTACAACTGTGCTGTTTGATAACCACTACCAGCTGCTTCATGACAGGATAAACATAAAAGGAGTAAGACCTATTACGGAAAGAGAATACTACGTGGGAGGCAGCACTGCCCTTATGGACGCCATAGGAATCACTATAAACAAGCTTATAAACGTGCAGAAAAATACAAGCCCTGATGAGAAGGCGGAGAAGGTCATTTTCGTAATTACCACAGACGGCATGGAAAATGCAAGCAGGGAGTATAACAGGGCCATGGTCAAAAAGCTCATTGAAAGGCAGGAGAAGGAATACGGCTGGGAGTTCATATTCCTTGGAGCCAATATAGACGCAGTAGAGTTTGCTGAAAACATAGGAATACGTGCTGACAGGGCAGCTAACTACCATGCAGACTCCAAGGGTATAAAGGCCAATTACGAGGCAATCAACGAGGCAGTTTGCTGCATGAGGGCAAATATTGAATTTTGCGACGAATGGAAGGCAGACCTTGAGGAGGACTTCAGAAACAGGAAAAGTGAAAGGTAATTAATACCGAAGGCAGAATTTTTTAATGGCGCAGGTACTTGTACAGGTATCTGCCCATTATTAATTATGTGGAGTTTAATATTCATAGAGTATATATGCCTATTCTATAATCAAACACATGTATACTAAATACATGCTCATATAAAAATAATAGAAAAAATGTAAATATTTGGTTGACGGTAAAGCCTATACGTGTTATGCTGAAGGTAGACAAATGACTACCTGATAAGGAGGACAATATGGGTGTTAATTTATCGGATTCTGAGTGGAAGATAATATCCCTTCTTTGGGAGAAATCACCTAGGACAATGACACAGATTACTGCAGCACTAAAGGATGAAACAGGCTGGACAAAGCATACTGTTATTACATTGCTTAAAAGGATGGAGGCTAAGGGTGCAATTCATTTCGTAGATAATTGTAAAGCCAAGCACTATTATCCTGATGTTAATCAGGAACAGGCTGTGCAGCAGGAAACGGAGGGCTTTCTTTCTAAAGTGTTTAAGGGAAACGTAGGCGTAATGATTAATACCCTTATAAATCAGAATAGTCTATCCCAGGAGGAAATAGACGAGCTGTACGATGTGTTAAAGAAAGCGGAGGAGTCAAAATAATGATTGAGACGGTAGTTAGCTCATCTGCATTAATCCTTCTAATACTGGTTATAAGGAAAATATTTAAAGGAAAAATCAAATTATGGCTTCAGTACAGTCTTTGGCTGCTTGTGCTTCTTAGACTCATGCTTCCGTTTTCTATTGGAAAAAGTGCTGTAAGCATAATGAATTATATTAATGTATCGCAGAAGACAGGCATGGATGTTGTTACGACAGATACTATAGGACATGGCAGTTATAATTCTGGCGCCTATGATGACCACACCTCAGGCGTTAATGCTTCAAAAACATCACAAGCACAAACCCCAAATACTGCTTCAAAAACAGGCACGAGCATTACAACTCCTTATGTACTAAAACTGCTTTGGTACGGAGGAATTGCTGTTATGGTTTTATATATGGCCATTGTAAATTCTGTATTTGCAATAAAGCTAATGAGAAATCGCAAAAGATTTCATTATGACTGCATTCTTCCAGTTTACGTATGTAATGGTTTGGCTTCACCCTGTTTATTTTTATGGTCTAATGGGACTGCAATTTATGTTACGCCTGATGCAGTTGAAAATGAGGAAAGGCTGCAGTTTGTTATTGCCCATGAGCTTTCACATTTTTACCACTTGGATTGGCTGTGGACCATATTTCGAAGCGTTATACTAGCTGTTTACTGGTTTAATCCTTTTGTATGGATTGCTGCATTTGTTTCCATACAGGATTGTGAAATGGCCTGTGATGAAGCCACAATAATAAGAATAGGAGAAGATAAATTCATTAATTATGGAAAGACTCTAATAAGCCTTATACCAGTGCAGAAAAATCCAAAATCAATATTTTATGTCCTGGCGGCTATGAGGGGAGATAGAAATAATATGAAAGAAAGGATAACAATGATTGTAAAAAGACCCAAAATGCTTATCTCAACATTAATTGTGCTCATAATAGTTAGTGTGTGTGCTGTAGGGTGTACTTTTACAAGTGCAAAACCCAGCCATAAGTTTGATACGGATGGGCCAGCCTCAAGAATTAAGGAAGGAACAGCTTTAACAATAGAAGATATTAAAGCGAAGTATAATGAGGCCAGTATAAAAAGCATTCATTATATTGGATATGACTATGTTTTAGTAGAGTATCAGTATCCTGGGTCATCTAACTTCTTTGATTTATACTGCTTTTCTACTGGAGATATGCATTCTCTTCCTAAAGGGGACAATTATGTAACATTAAAGGAGATTGTCAGCGAAAACGAAATTATATTGTTTACCGAAGGTAAGCATTCCGAAAGCTCAATACATGGGTGGCCAGCTATAATAAGATGCGCCAGAAAACAGAGCAGCGTTGATTCCCAAGAGGATTTTACAGCTACCTATGAAGATGCATATTTAAGCATGGACTACTCGGTTGACTTGGGTGGCAAAGCAGAAGAGAATATATCACAGATAAAGACCACAAAAGACGGACTTCAGGTGTATTTTGCACCTATAGAAGGAAAGGAAGGCATATATTACGCAGACTTTACAGATATAGCCCCTACAAAAACCAGCTATGATAAGAATAAAAACCAGTTCATATTAGAAATACAGGCTGAAGGACATGCAGCAGGGCTTAAGGTAGGAAAGACAGATGTCTTGGGCAATCCGTATATATTTTCATATCAGATATCAAACAGTAATGGCAAATTTTATATAACTGTAGCTTTAAAGGACAATGTTACAAGCTATGTGATAAAAAAGTGCAGGGAAGGTGATAATGGGGAAATAATATATTTAGAAGTTAGCTTTGGAACAAAGTAGTAAGAAAGTATAACAGGATTGTAAATGGATGTTCCTCGTATTATGCACTGCTGCATGCATTTTACCCACATTTAACACAATCACGATTGCAGCCTTAAAATACTATGCTTATAATATATATAATATGAAGTAAGGGATTATATGTAAGTATGCATAGGATAATAAGGAGGGGGGACCCATCTAATGATATATCTTGTTGAGGATGATGATAATATAAGGGAGCTGGTGGCTTATACCCTGAACAATACAGGCCTTGATGCAAAGGGCTATTCAAGGCCTTCTGAATTTTGGGAGGCCATGGGGAAAGCAGTGCCCTCCCTTATACTTTTAGATATAATGCTTCCTGAGGAGGACGGTCTCCAGATATTAAAAAAGCTTAGGGCTAGTGCCTTATACAGCAGAATTCCTGTTATGATGCTTACTGCAAAGGGCAGCGAGTATGACAAGGTTATAGGTCTTGATCTGGGGGCGGATGATTACCTTCCTAAGCCTTTTGGAATGATGGAGATGGTAGCAAGGGTCAAGGCTCTTTTAAGAAGGACTGACAGGGGGAGCCACCCATCCGGGGATGAGGAATACAGAATAGGAAGCCTTTATGTATGTCCTTCAAGGCATATTGTGAAGGCAGAGGGGGAGGCAGTGGTGCTTACCCTGAAGGAATTTGAGATACTCTGCATGCTTCTTAGGAACAGGGGAAAGGTTCTTACCCGTGATATGCTGCTAAACGAGGTATGGGGTTATTCCTTTGATGGAGAGAACAGGACTGTGGACGTTCATATACGTACCCTGAGGCAGAAGCTAGGGTTAGTTGGGGAACTTATTGAAACCATAAGAGGAATAGGCTACAAAATCGGAGGAGCAGCTGATGAATAAGAAGATATTCAAAAGCATTTTCTTTGTTGCGGTAGCAGTATTTGCATCATGTATGGCAATAATCATGGGAGCGCTGTATGGCTACTTTTCGAACCAGAATATTGAGGAGATGAAAAATGAAGCATATTACCTGGGGGCGGTTATTGAGGACACAGGAGGAAGCTTTCTTGGGAAGCTAGAGGGCAGCCTTTCTAACAGAATAACCTGGATAGCACCTGATGGAAGAGTGCTTTACGATAATACAGCTAATGCCGCTCAAATGGAAAATCATTCAGGCCGTGAAGAATTTAAAGAAGCCCTTACAGGAGGCAGTGGGGAAAGCATACGTTACTCTTCCACCGTGGCACGAAGAACTGTATACTATGCCTTGAAGCTTGAGGATGGGACAGTGCTCCGTATATCCAGAACCCAGAGGACGATGCTGTCGCTGATTATGGGAATAAGGTGGTATGTAGCAGGAGTGCTTACACTTGCCATAGTGCTATCACTTTTCCTGGCAGGAAGGGTTTCTAAAAGCATAACAAAGCCTATAAATTCCATAGACCTGGAAAGCCCTGATGAGGCATCCATATATGATGAGCTTAAGCCACTGGCAAGAAGGATAAACTGCCAGAATGCCCAGATTCAAAAGCAGATGTTGGAGCTGAAGGGGGAGCATGAAAAGCAGGATAGCATAAGGCGTGAGTTTACTGCTAACGTATCCCATGAGCTGAAAACACCCCTGACCTCCATTTCAGGCTATGCAGAGATAATAAGGGACGGAGTGGCAAGGCAGGAGGACATAAGAAGGTTCTCAGGTAAGATATATGATGAAGCCCAGAGACTCATAATATTGGTAGAGGATATAATAAAGCTCTCCCAGCTGGAGGGGAATAATCTTACCTTGGAAAAGACCAGGGTGGATTTATACGAGCTATGCCGGGAAACACTGTCCCGGCTTGAGTCTGTTGCTGATAAGAGGGGGATAATGCTAAGCCTTACAGGAGACCGCTGCAGTATTACAGGCTCAGAGAAGATACTAGATGAGATGGTGTTTAACATATGCGACAACGCTATAAAGTATAACAAGGAAAGGGGAGTAGTTAACGTATCCATACATGATAAAAAGGATAGGGTGGAGCTTATAGTCGATGATACAGGAATTGGCATACCGGAAAATGAAACAGGAAGGGTTTTTGAAAGGTTCTACCGGGTTAACAAAAGTCATTCCAAGGAGGTGGGAGGTACAGGCTTGGGCCTTGCCATTGTAAAGCACGGGGCGGCCTATCACGACGCAACCGTATCCTTAAAAAGCAGGCTTGGGGAAGGTACTACGGTAAAAATAGAGTTTAAAAAAGAAATATAGGTTACATGAGGCTCTGCTTTATAGGCAGGGCTTTTTATTTAACATTTATTTAACAAACCCATAAAAGATTTAAACTGAGTTTAACCTTCCCGAGACTTTGGATTTAACCTTTCCTTGGTATTCTATATATGCAGGAAACAAAGCTGCAAGGAGCAGAATAAATATTGCATATTTAAGGAGAGGGGAATAAATGAAAAAGTTTATTGGAATGATTATGGTACTGATAGCAGCAGTAATGGGGCTTTCTGGCTGTGGCAGAGGTGATGGTAAGGTCACAAGCCAGGGTATCTCAGTAGTATCAAGGGAAGAGGGCTCAGGAACCAGGGGAGCATTTATAGAGCTTTTCGGGATAGAGCAGAAAAACGAGGCAGGGCAGAAAATTGATAACACAACGGATGCAGCGGAGGTAACCAACAGTACAGCTGTTATGATGACAACCATAGCAGGAAACAAGGGTGCTGTAGGATATATATCCTTAGGTTCATTAAATAACACTGTAAAGGGATTAAAAATTGACGGAGTAGAGCCAACGGCAGCAAATATAGAAAATGGAACCTATAAAATAGTAAGACCCTTTAACATTGTGCTTTCAGGAAAGGAAAGTGAGCTGGCAAAGGATTTCATAAGCTTTATTATGAGCGATCAAGGCCAGAAGATAGTAGAGGGTAGTGGTTATATATCAGTAGGTGACAAGAAAGCATTTGCTACATCAGGCTTATCGGGAAAAATCGTTGTTGCAGGCTCCTCATCAGTGACACCAATTATGGAAAAGCTGAAGGAGGCATATGTTAAGATAAATAAAAATGCTGAGGTAGAAATACAGCAGAGTGACTCAACAACAGGAATATCCTCAGCTGAGCAGGGTATCTGCGACATAGGAATGGCTTCAAGGGAGCTTAAGGATACTGAAAAAAGCAGGGGGCTTACCTCTATGGTTATAGCAAGGGATGGAATAGCAGTAATAGTTAACAATGATAATGCTGTAGAAGACCTCACTTCAGAGGAGGTAAAGAGCATATTTACCGGGGAGACAACATCATGGGCAGACATAAAGTAGAAGCCTTAAAAAATCAGGACAGAAGGCATTTCAGGGAAAAGGCAATGAGGCTGGTCTTCCTGCTTGCAGCCCTTACATCTATTTTAGCAGTAGCGCTTATATGTATATTCCTGTTTGCAAACGGGCTGCCTGCCATAGGAAAGATCGGGGTGTTTAGCTTCCTGCTAGGTGAGAAGTGGAAGCCCCTTAACGATATATTTGGTATATTTCCAATGATAGTTGGAAGCTTATATGTAACTGCAGGAGCCATAATAGTAGGAGTTCCCATAGCCATACTATGTGCAGTCTTTATGTCGAAGTTCTGCCCCAGATGGCTTTACAGGATAATAAAGCCGGGAATAAACCTTATGGCAGGAATACCATCAATAGTATATGGCTTCTTCGGACTGGTGGTTATGGTACCTATAATGCAGGATTTGTTTGGAGGCAGCGGAAAGAGCATGCTTACAGCCTCGCTGCTTCTTGGAATAATGATACTGCCCACGGTTATTGGAGTAGCTGAATCAGCAATCAATGCAGTCCCCCAGTTTTACTATGAGGGGGCACTGGCACTGGGGGCAACCCATGAAAGAAGCGTATTTACAGTAATGCTTCCGGCTGCTAAAAGCGGCATAATGGCAGGGGTAATACTTGGAATTGGAAGGGCTATAGGAGAAACCATGGCGGTAATAATGGTTGCAGGTAACCAGCCTGTAATACCTTCAGGAATCCTTAGAGGCGTAAGAACACTTACTACCAACATAGTCATGGAGATGGGCTATGCAGGAGAGGGTATGCACAGGCAGGCACTTATAGCTACAGCGGTGGTGCTATTCATATTTATACTCATAATAAACCTTTCATTCTCATTATTAAAAAGGAGGAGCAGATAATGGAGTATAGAAATAAGCGGTCCTTGAAGGATAAAATGAAAAGCTATAGAAACAAGCCATTATCCCTCGTACTCCTTATACTGGTTATACTATCGGCAGTAATAACAGCAGCAATAATAATGTCCATAACAGGCTATGTTCTTATAAAGGGAGTTCCTAACCTGAGACTAGATATGTTCGCATGGAAGTACACCAGCGAAAACGTATCCATGATGCCTGCAATTATAAATACTATTATAGTAACCGTAGTCTCCCTGCTTATGGCTGTTCCCTTAGGAGTATTCTCAGCCATATATCTGGTAGAGTATGCTGGAAGAGGCAATAAGCTGGTGGAGGTTGTGAGGATTACAGCAGAGACTCTGGCCGGAATACCGTCAATAGTATATGGACTATTTGGCTTCCTTATGTTTGTAATATACCTGAATATGAGGTACTCCTTACTGGCAGGGTGTTTGACGCTTTCAATAATGATACTCCCCCTTATTATGAGAACCACGGAGGAGGCCTTAAAGGCAGTGCCCGACACCTATAGAGAAGGGAGCTTTGGCCTAGGCGCAGGAAGGCTTAGGACAGTGTTTAAGGTGGTGCTTCCCTCGGCTATGCCAGGGATACTTTCGGGAGTAATACTTTCAATAGGAAGGATAGTGGGGGAAACCGTGGCACTCATATACACAGCAGGAACCGTAACCGGAGCAGCGGAGAACCTTATGTCATCAGGAAGAACCCTTTCGGTACACATGTACTCCCTGCTTTCAGAGGGGCTTTATATGAAGCAGGCATATGGAACAGCAGTAGTGCTGCTGGTTATGGTTGTTATAATAAACGGCATATCCAGCTTGATTGCAAGAAAATTGTCAGAGAGGTAAGTATATGGAGAAGTTTGAAATAAAAAATCTAGAGCTATACTATGGGGATTTTAAGGCACTTAAGGACATAAACCTTAGTATCCCTGAAAATGAAATAACAGCCTTCATTGGACCTTCAGGCTGTGGAAAGTCCACGCTGCTTAAGACCTTAAACCGCATGAATGATTTAATAGAGGGCTGCAGGATAAATGGACAGGTGTTTCTTGACGGTGAGGATATATACGGAGGCATGGATGTATACCAACTAAGGAAAAGAGTTGGCATGGTGTTCCAGAAGCCAAACCCATTTCCTATGAGCATATATGATAATATAGCCTACGGACCAAGAACACACGGCATACGTTCAAAATCCAAGCTTGATGAAATAGTGGAGAAGGCACTTAGGAACGCTGCCATATGGGATGAAACCAAGGACAGATTAAAGAAAAGTGCACTCAGCATGAGCGGAGGACAGCAGCAGAGGATATGCATTGCAAGGGCCCTTGCTGTAGAGCCTGAGGTGCTGCTTATGGATGAACCAACCAGTGCACTGGACCCAATATCCACAGCAAAGATTGAGGACCTGGCATCAGAGCTTAAGAAAAACTATACAATAATAATGGTAACCCACAACATGCAGCAGGCAGTAAGGATATCCGACAAAACCGGGTTCTTCCTGCTGGGTGAAGCAGTAGAGTTCGGCAGCACTGATCAGATTTTCTCTGTACCCAGAGATAAGCGTACAGAGGATTATATTACAGGGAGGTTTGGTTAAAATGAGAAACAGGTTTGATATGCAGCTGGAGCAGCTGAACAAGGAGCTTATAGACATGGGAAAGCTTTGTGAAGATGCCATAGCTTCTGCCATGAAGGCTTTGTTTGAGGGTGATGATGAAATGGCAGAAACCACCTTTGCAGTTGATAGTAAAATAGACAGGGCAGAGAGGGAAATAGAAAACCTCTGCATGAAGCTTCTGCTTCAGCAGCAGCCGGTTGCCAAGGATTTAAGGGTGGTATCCGCAGCACTGAAAATGATTTCCGATATGGAAAGAATAGGAGACCAGGCTGGCGATATAGCTGAAATTACCAGATTTTTAAAGGAAAATGAAATAAAGCGGAGGATACACATAAGGAACATGGCAGCAGCCGCCAGCAAGATGGTTACAGATAGCGTGGACTCCTTTGTTAAAATGGACTTGCAACTGGCATACTCTGTAATGGCCTATGATGATGTAGTGGATGAGCTTTTTGATAATATAAAAAAAGAGCTCATACTCATCATAAGGGATGACAGCAGCTTAGGTGAACAGTGCCTGGACCTGCTTATGATTGCAAAGTACCTGGAGAGGATAGGGGACCACGCAGTCAACATTGCTGAATGGGTGGAGTACTGCATAACAGGGGTTCATAACAATAACGAATAGCAAAAGAACTTTTGTGCAAGGTATCAGCAATTTAGACGGAACAAAAGGAGCACCAGGGTGCTCCCATAAATTACTTCATTTTAGTCTTTAAATGCTCCATTACCTGAGGAATGTCTGCTCCAGCTGGGATGTTCCAGGCAGAGCTTTCATATATAAGCCTGTTGTCCTTTTCTGTAAATACAAACCTTAATCCGTCAGCCACCCCATATGGACATAGCTCCATAAGGTAAAGGGTACCCCCGCCCTCCTGCCATATGCTGTCCTTATCATATTCCTTTGCAAGAAGTATTGCATTGCTGCCCTCGGACAGGCAGGC
>JAEZLD010000178.1 GCA_023415335.1 Bacillota bacterium
AATGCAGTTGACGAAGATATGACAGCTGAGGTGGAGTTTGAAAATGAAGGAACGGACTATGTAAGCTGCAGAAGGATAATACACAGGAATGCAGACCCTGAAAGGATAATAGACTACATATGCAGGAAGCTCAACCTGAGGAGGGAGAGAATCCATGTGAAATATAGCAGGGAAGCTCTTGTGGCTAAGGGGCTGATAATGTACCTGATGAGATGCCTGTGCAACTCTACCTGCCGGGACATGTGCAGCACCCTTGGAGGGATAACCCAGAGCACAGCATCCAGGTATTGCAGTGAGGGCCTGAAGCTGTTGGAGGGGGAAGAGTATCGGCATATTGCAGAGGATTTTTTGAGGGCTTGTGAAGCTTAGAGAAAACTAACAATAATTTATAATGATATATGGAAGGTCTTAATAAAATAGTCTATTGCGTGGACAAGCATCTAAGGAGTCTTATAAAAGAAGTGATAAAATAGCATTAAATATTAGCTTAATGTGTGCAAAGGGAAGATAACCTGTTGAATTAATAATAATAGCTTAACCGTCCCTGACTCACTTGATCCAAAAGAAAGATAGGCTCGTTGATTTAATGGAAATAGCTTAACCGTCCCTGGCCCCTAAAAAGGATGTTGGCTAATTTACAAAAATATGATAGAGTTGTTATAGTATAAACAAATACTAATAGATATGGAGGAGAAATATGAATACGATTTTATTGGTTGATTCTTGTACAGATTTGCCCAGCGAGTATATTAAGAAGAACAACATAAGGTATCTCAGCCTTATCTGCAATCTGGATGGCAAGGAGTATAAGGATGACTTTGGAGAGACTCTTGGTTATAAGGAGTTTTATGCTACTGTAAGGTCTGGCAAGATGCCTACCACCTCTACTATTAATGTGCAGAGCTTCTATGAGGAGTTTAAGTCTCATGTTTCTCAGCAAAATTCGGTTATATACATAGGCTTCTCTTCAGCTCTAAGTGGCTGCATAAGCAGTGCTACTGTTGCCAGACAGCAGATACTTGAGGAGTACCCGGAAGCTGACATATCAATAATAGATTCTAAGAGTGCTTCATTAGGATATGGGCTTATTTGCTATTATGCAAATGAAATGCTGTCCTCTGGAGCCTACAAGGAAGAGGTTGTTAAATGGGTTGAGGAAAACAAGCTGAGATTAAACCACTGGTTTACTGTTGAGGACCTGTTCCATTTAAAGAGGGGCGGCCGTGTGTCTGCAACTGCTGCAGTTGTTGGAACTCTGCTTGATGTAAAGCCTGTGCTTCATGTTGATGACGAAGGTAGACTCATTCCTGTTACAAAGGTAAAGGGTCGTAAGAAGTCTCTACGTATGCTGGCAGATAAGCTTCAGGAGGGCATTGTTGATCCGGAGAACCAGGTAATTGCAATAAGCCATGGAGACTGTATTGAGGATGTAGAATTTTTAATTAAACTCATAAAGGAAAAGGTAACTGTAAAGGATATAATAGTTAACGATGTTGGTCCTGTAATAGGTACCCATTCAGGTCCTGGGACTGTGGCTTTGTTCTTCCTGGCAGAAAAGAGGTAGCATTTAGTATTTACAATATTTCTGGAGGAAAAAATGATAAAAACGGTATTATTTTTTGTTTCTCTCACACTTACTCTTATTGCAACAGCACCTTTGCTGCTTAAGGCCAAATATCTTGGGGCTTTGGGCAAGAAGGATGAGAAGGCTGACTATGTAGAAAGGATTACCGGACGCTGGGCAAGGCTTGTACTTAAACTTACTGGCTCCAATGTAAAGGTTACAGGTCTGGAAAACATACCGAAGGATACTCCTGTGGTTTATATTTGTAACCATCAGGGAGATTGTGACATACTTGCTTTTTTAGGCTATGTGCCAGGGCATAAATGCTTTATATCCAAGATAGAAGTGCTCAAGGTTCCAGTATTAAGGTCCTGGATGAAGGCTATGCGTTGTGTGTTTATGGACAGAAATAATATAAAGCAGTCGGTGGAGTCCATAAATAAGGGAATAGACAACCTAAGGATGGGTTATAGTGTAATCATATTTCCTGAGGGGACTAGAAGTAAAGGCTCGGAGATGGGGGAGTTTAAGCCTGGCAGTTTTAAGCTGGCAACCATAACAGGTATACCAATAGTGCCTGTAACCATAAAGAATACCTACAGGATATGGGAGGAGAAAAAGCTGATAAGATCTGCAACTGTGGAGATGATAATCTCAGAGCCTGTAGAAACTGATTATCTGACAAAGGAAGAGATTAAGGAGCTGCCTTCTAAGGTAAAAGGTATAATAATGAATAAGCTATAATGATTACAGGCTGCCATAAGGCAGCCTGTTTTACAAAAGGAGAATTTTATAATGGTTGGTAGAGACATATGTATAATTGGCGGAGGGGCGTCAGGTATGATGGCAGCTATAGCTGCTGCACGCTGTGGTGCCAGGGTTATGATTCTTGAGCAGCTAAACAGGGTAGGCAAGAAACTGCTGGCAACGGGTAACGGCAGATGCAACCTTACCAATGTGGATATCAATATAAATAGATATCATAGCACCCACCCTGAGTTTGTGGAGAAGGCCCTGTCTCAATTCGGCTATGATGAGACGGTTGCTTTTTTTGAGGAACTGGGAATATCTCACAAGGTAGAGGATTTGGGGAAGGTATTCCCCTATTCTGACCAGGCTTCCAGTGTGCTTGATGTATTGCGCTGGGAGATGGAGAGTCTTGGAATAGAGGAGAAGGTGGATTGCGAGGTTATATCCATAATCCCTTCTAAGAGGGCCTTTACTATTGCTTTAAAGAATAGCGAACAGCTTTCAGCTGATGCTGTCATACTTGCCACAGGGGGAAAGGCAAGTCCTAACCTGGGATCAACAGGCAGTGGTTATACCTTTGCCAGAAAGCTTGGGCACAGCATTACAGCTACCTTTCCATCTCTTGTACAGCTAAATCTTAATGCCCCCTTCCTTAGGGCATTAAAAGGAATTAAATTCATAGGCTCTGCTGCCATTTATGATGGGAAAGAGCTGCTGAGAAGTGATGAAGGGGAGATACTCTTTACCGATTATGGCATATCTGGCCCACCCATATTCCAGCTAAGCCGCTCTGCAGGTGAGTTGCTTATAAATAGTAAAAAACCCCGACTTGAAGTGGATATGTTTCCAGATATTGAGGAGCATAAGTTAAAGGAGGATTTGGGCATCAGATTTGGCTACCGTCCGTCTAAATCTGTTGAATTCAGCCTTGTGGGAATGCTTAACAAAAGACTTATACCAACTGTTCTTAGGGAAGCTGGAATAACCGACCTTAGCAGACCATGTAGCTCAATATCCCAATCTGAGAGGGCAAAGCTTGCTGCCATTATGAAGAGCTGGAGCTTTCAGGTTACAGGTACACAGTCCTGGGGACAGGCACAGGCTACCGCAGGGGGAGTGGATGTGAAGGACATAAACCCTGAGACCATGGAATCCCGCCTGGTTTCAGGCTTATACCTGTGTGGGGAACTTTTGGACGTAGATGGTGACTGCGGAGGCTTCAATCTCCAGTGGGCATGGTCCTCAGGATACTGTGCTGGAATTAATGCTGCATCTAAGTAAAAAAACAGAATATATTGATCATTCCTGAATATTATTTAATATAGAATATTCAGGAGGTTATATATGCATTTCTTAGCCCAGTTTGCTATTCTGGCTACTTTGTTTATTATTATTATGTCAGCTTTAGGCATAGTTCTCTATGTACTTATGTCAGTAGGCTTATACAGGCTTGCTACAAATGCAGGGATTAAAAATGCTTGGTTAGCCTGGATTCCTATTGGTAATTTGTATATTATGGGAAGGCTTATAGATAGTATACAGCTTGGAAGCATTGAAGTCCCAAGTCTCCACATTGTGCTTCCTGTAGCATTCGTGGTGTTTTTATTATTTAGACGTGTAGCTGTTTTAGGACCAGTGCTATCCCTTTTTATGTATGTTTTTATGATAATATGTCTATATTATCTATTCCGTAAATACAGTTCTGATAAAGCTGTACTCTATACGGTTTTAGGAGCTGTTTTACCATTCCTTTTACCAATTTTTATATTCGCAATAAGGGATAGAAGACCTGAATAATAATATAGAATCAACTAAAAGACGGAGCCAAAGGAAGCTCCGTCTTATTGTATATTCTTTATAGTGTAAGTGTTGTTGAAAAGGCGATTACAGCATCTCCGGTAATTTGAACCATAGATGGTACTGTTCCCTTCTTTTTAACGGTTACCTTCATTGTTCCTGTACGTCCTATTGCCTCTCCCTGCATTGCTGAGAAGGAAAATATGTCCTGTGTATCCTCCTGCATCAGATCATAATGGACAAGGTATGCTCCAAGAGGTCCATTTGCATTTCCTGTTACTGGGCCCTCTGGAATACCAATGGCAGGAGCAAACATTCTTCCATGTACCAGTATATTCTCTCCCGGGTTCAGGGTGAACACATAGTATCCGTTACAATGTATTTCTTCACTGATTTTCTTTAGCATGCCTGAATCGGGTTTCAGTCCATGGAGCAGGGAGTTAGAGTTTATCCCAACCATAACCTTGGAATGCCCTGTAGAGGCAATACATACAGGACAATCCTTATTCAAATCATCCATAGAAATACCAAGACCCTTAGTTATCTCTAAAACCACATTATCTCTAAGAGGAGGACTGATTTCAATACTTCCCTGTGTCATAATTATGGAATAATCATCCTTGTTTTTTTACTATATCCACCGGGAGTATTCCAGCACCTGTCTTCTGCATTACCCTTGATGTGTTTAGCCTTTGTTCCATAGCCCGTACATAGTGTGCAGCAACAGTTGCATGTCCACATATTGGAACCTCGTTTGTAGGGGTAAAGAAACTCAATATATTATCATTATAAAATAAAGAAGTATGACTTAATAAAACCAGCATGATTTATTTCATGCTGGATAATAGAACACTTGATTACAGGACTATAAGTACTACTATGCCTTCATTACTCTTCCTCCGGTGGGCGTGTTTTCCACCTTGGGTGCTGCCAGGTCCAGTTGGCAGGGTCTTTTCTTATTTTATCCTCGAAATATCTGGTAAAGCGCTGCATGTTTACAGCTAC
>JAEZLD010000041.1 GCA_023415335.1 Bacillota bacterium
GTTCATTACTATAACAAAGACCTTCCCTATTTATGCAGTAGAATATAGCGGCCAAGAGGTATGCTTATGCCAGGCTCCATTAGGAGCTGCAGCAGCTGCACAAATGATGGACTGGCTCATAGGCGATGGCGTTAAGAATATAATTTCCGCAGGCTGCTGCGGAGCACTTGAAGACATACCTGAGAACACCTTTCTGGTTCCTATGAAGGCTCTGCGTGATGAAGGGGCTTCATATCATTATCTTCCACCGTCAAGATTTGTTTATATTAGGCCTCATGGGTTAAAGGCTATTGAAGCTGCCCTACGTATGAACCACTACAACTATATAGAATGCGTAACATGGTCAACTGATGGGTTTTATAGGGAAACAGCAGAAAAAGTTGCATACCGGAAAGCTGAGGGCTGTTCTGTTGTAGAGATGGAATGCTCAGCGCTGGCGGCATGTGCGGAGTTCAGAAAAGTAAATTTCGGACAGATATTGTTTACTGCGGATACACTGGCTGATACTGACAACTATTGTGAACGGGATTGGGGCAAAGATTCCTTTGATATTGCCCTTCATCTGTGTTTGGAAGCTGTTATTAGAATGTAATATTAATAGATTTTTCACAAGGTGGTTTATGTATGTATATTTTAAAGGAATAACTTATGGAGGTGAAGAAATGAGGACAGAAATAGAAATGTTTGATTTAATACTAGGAGTTGCTAAGGAGGATGAGCGCATACGTGCTGTTATTATGATGGGCTCAAGGGCTAATAGGGACTGCCCAAAGGACAGGTACCAGGATTATGATATCTGCTATTATGTGACGGATGCCAAGCCCTTTTTCAACAATATGGATTGGATTAAAGAGAAGTTTGGCATCCCTTCTGTGGTCCAGCTGCCGGAGATTATGGTACATCCATTGCTTCCGCCTGATAATGATGGGCACTTTACATATTTAATGATTTTTGAGGATGGAAACCGTATAGATTTAAGCATTGAGTTTAAGCCATATGTGGATAATGGGGAACCTGCTATAGTACTTTTGGATAAGGATAATAGTATCCCCCCTTTAAAGGTAAATAAAAGCTTTTATTATGTTAAGCCCCCTCGGGAAAAAATTTATGCTGATGTCTGTAACGAATTTTGGTGGTGCCTGAACAATGTGGCAAAGGGAATAGCCCGTGATGAACTGCCATATGTAATGGAGATGTTTAACCACTATGTAAGGGATATGCTTAACCAGATGGTTGACTGGTATATAGGAATTACGTATGATTTTAATGTTTCTTTAGGTAAAATGTGTAAGTATTATAAAAGGTATCTTCCTAAGGATATATATGAGCAGTATTCCAGAACTTATAGCGACGGTGATTATGAAAACATTTGGACAGCTGTTTTTGCTGCATGTAAGCTGTTTAGAAAACTTGCTAAAGAGGTGGCAGGGCATGTTGGATATACCTATAATCAGATTGAAGATGATAATATGATGAAATATATAGCTTTTACTAGGAAATAATAATTTAATAAAGTAAAAAAGCTTTTGCATTGTTGGTTAAAATCCTTATGCGGAAGCTTTTTTTATGGCCTATACTAAAATTGTCTCCTTCTCTTTCCCTGATTTGAATTGTGAATAGTAAATAAAAAGTTTAGTATAGCTATACAATACATAATAACAAATAATGGTATATGGTTGAAAAAGTCGAATGCTAAATATATAATGAAAAATGACAAAGCATAAAGGAGGCTACATAATGAAAAATTATTTTGATCTTACTGGACAGGTTGCTATAGTGACAGGCTGTTCTGGAGGACTTGGAGTACAGATGGCGGAAGCATTAGCAAATCAGGGATGCAACATAGTTCCAATAGCACGCCGAAAGGAGAAGGTCGAAGCTGTTGCTGCAGAGCTTTCTTCTAAATATGGTGTTCAGACTCTGGCAATCACCTGTGATGTAACAGATACAGAGCAGATTGTTAATGTGGTAAATAAAACCATGGAAGAGTTTGGACGTATAGATATCCTCATCAACAACGCTGGTACAGGCGCTTGTGCTCCTGCAGAAAAAATCACAGATGAGCAGCTGATGAATGAGATTAATATAGACCTGGCAGGTACATTTAAGATGGCCCGTGAGGTTGCTTCAAGGTCTATGATTCCAGCTAAATATGGCCGTATCATTAATATTGCATCCATGTATGGCCTCGTTGGCAACATGGTACCTGGTGCGGAGGCTTCTCCATATCATGCAGCTAAGGGAGGAGTTGTTAACCTTACACGTGCACTAGCTGCTGAATGGGGCAAATATGGCATAACCGTCAATTCCATATGCCCTGGTTATTTTGAAACTCCATTAACAAAGTCAACTCTTGAAACGGAATGGTTTTCTAACTACGCAAAGGGAGCTATTCCAATAGGCCGCTATGGTAAAGAAGGGGAGCTGGATACTACTGCTATATATCTGGCATCGCCAGCATCAACATATGTAACCGGAATGAATATTGCTGTAGATGGGGGATATACCTGCATATAATATTAAACAGGTATACATTTAACTCTTGATTTAAAAAGAGAGGCATCCCTTAACAATAAAATAATTGTTAAAAGCTGTGTGTTCTAAAGGATAGTAAAGGACATGCTGAGACGAATTGAAAATTAATTCATTTCAGCATGTCTTGTTTTATTGTTATGCAAGCAGTAAATTTACATGTGAAATTCCGAAAGTGATATTCTGTAGCTTATGCAGAATGATGTTTTTGTCTTCTACAAAAGTGATATTAAAAGCCTTTCAGTTTTCAGTGATATTATATTCGCCTAGCCTACTCGACGGGAGCTGAATATCACTGTGAAGCAATATCACTTGCATAGCAAATATAACTCGCCAAAAGCGAATATAACTGCGGAGTGTTCTTTAGAACACTCCGCAAAGGACAGCTCCTTTCTATTTAACTGCTCTGGCATGCTTTTTAATTGCTTTGAAGGTTGTATCGCTTATTACATGCTCAATTCTGCAGGCATCCTGGGCTGCAGTTTCCTCGTCTACTCCCAGCTGTATAAAGAACATTGTAAGAAGCTCATGACGCTCATATGTTTTTTCTGCTATCTTACGTCCGGAGTCTGTCAGTGACAGATGCCCTTCTGAATCTACTTCAACATAGCCTCCGCTTTTAAGCAGCCCTATGGCGCGGCTCACACTTGGCTTTGAATACCCCATATATTCTACTACATCAATTGAACGTACGTAGGAGTTTGTTTTGCTTAATACCAATATGGTTTCAAGATACATTTCCCCTGATTCCTGAAGCTGCATATGAAGGCCCCCTTGTAAATATTTAATCGTATGATAGCATTAATAAAGAAAAAAATCAACGCTGTATACTGCTAGCTCTGATGCTGTGTATGAAATACGCGGACATAAGGTATTAAAAAGTTTATATGAAAATTGTTGACAATTATAGTGCATATGAGTAATATAGTAGTAAGTTAGCATATGCTAACTTACTGACTGGACAATTTTAATTATAAATGGAAAAAGAACAAGTATTCATGAACATTGGCTTGAACCGGTTCCTACAGATAAAAATACGTTTAAGGAGGAATATATATGATCACATGGATAATAGAAAATCTGTCAACAATAATCGTATGTATTGTACTCATGGCAGCAGTAGCTGCAGTCATTATAAAAATGGTTAAGGATAAAAGAAAAGGGAAATCATCCTGTGGCAGCGGATGCCAGGGATGTTCTATGTATGGCAGCTGCCATAAGATGAAATAATAACAGGAAGGTGCAGATTAACTTTTGCAACTCTGATACAGTACTGATAGGAGGGATTATATGTCAGAGGAAATGCTTATAAAGCATTGTTCTCCAACGCTTGCAGGAATAAAAACTGCCAATATTTTTAACTGCCCTTATGAGGAAAAGCAGGTGCTTTGGGAGAAACTATGCTGTCTTAACAGTAAGCTCATATCTAAAGGGATAAGAGTAATTCCTATAGGAGTGTGGCAGAAGCGTGCACTCATATACATATATAGGCCCTCCATGCTTAAACAGGATTTAGCCAATGAAGCTGCACTTGAGATATTGAAGGAGTGCGGATATTCCTGTAGAAATGCTGACAGATGCGTAGTGGAGCTTATACATCGTATACAGGAAAGTGAGGCTTTTCCCCATGAAATAGGGCTTTTCCTGGGGTATCCACCTGAGGATGTTAAGGGATTTATTGAGCATAAGGGTGAGTGTTATAAATGCGTTGGTTTTTGGAAGGTTTATGGGGATGAGAACAAGGCTCAGCGCTGCTTTAAAAACTACAGAAAATGCTCACAAATATATTATGACCAATGGAAAAAAGGAAGGTCCTTTGAACAGCTGACAGTGGCTGCTATCCATTAAAATTGCTAATATAAAACACCTGCCAGTGGATAATTCCATTAGCAGGTGTTATTTATTGCATAAAAATCTAGGATCAGAGACTGTCTTTGGATTCATCATAATAAAAAAATTCATCCACCAGGGAATCATCAGAACGTCTGTAAAGCTTTCCATCCTTTGAATAGAAGGTTTTATTTTTTTCGGAGCAGTTTATACTGACTGCTATACTATAACCATAAAAGTTTTTGATGTAATTTCCGTATAAATAATATCTTTTAAAATTAACATTCTTTAATTCCTTTATATTAGCACCTATATTAATGGTAAAATGCAGCTCCTCAATAGGCACATCACCGGGTGTATCACTATGACAATTTAAAACGGCGTCTTCTTTCAGCTTCTCGGGAAGAAGAACACAAAAGGGCGTTGGGAATCCCCTGCCTGTATAACCGCCTAAGGCTTTTATATAATATCCGTCTACCTTGTCGGGGATATTTATGTTCATAGAGTCTTTATCACCATCCCAGTTATATCCTCCTGCAAAGCATATCTTCCTTATGCTACTTGTATAAAAGCTCACATTATCCTGAGAAATGACATTGTGGTATTCCAGGCTGCAGCCTAATAGGGCAGCTACAATAAGGATGCAAACGAAAACGAGTATATATCGCTTCATGAGATATCCCCCTCACACATTATATAATAATAATATAATATATGGTAAATTGTATCAATAACCTAATTGTATATGATGCCAGTGTTATCAGGAGGAGTATGTGCCTTTGCAATGGGCATCTCCGTGCATCTGGCGTTCTTAGAGCATTGTGGTATTTAGGTTGCTTTAAGGTTAATGCTGTATAATCAGGTTAGATAATCAGAAATGACTGTCTTACCTATGAGGAGTTTATTTGCAGATAATATAGCCTCTATGGATGGGGGTCTCCAGACCATAAGGGACATGACAGATGTGAAATAATATATGCTTGTATCCTTGTAGGGGATGTTTATAATATATAATAAGAACAGGTGAAAAGAAGGCTTTTATATATTAAGGCTAAGATCTGAAGCTATAAAATGTACTAAATATAAATACGGTAAGGAGGGCGATACCTATGAGACTGTTGCTTGCAGAAGATGAAAAGGAGCTTTCAAAGGCATTAGTTGCTATTCTAAAGCATAATAATTATTCAGTGGATGCCGTATATGATGGGGAAGAGGCTTATGAATACGCTCTGGCTGAAAATTATGACGGAATAATACTTGATATAATGATGCCTAAGATGAGCGGCCTGGAGGCATTAGAGAAAATAAGGAAAAAGGGAATATCAACACCTGTACTGCTTCTTACTGCAAAATCAGAAATAGAGGATAGGATAAAAGGACTTGATTCTGGAGCAGATGACTATCTTCCTAAGCCCTTTGCCATGGGGGAGCTTTTGGCAAGGATAAGGGCTATGACCCGCAGGCAGACACAGTTTTCGCCTGGAGTTCTCAGCTATGGTAATATAAGCCTGAACAGAGCCAACTATGAGCTGTACAGCCACAAGGCCTCCTTCAGATTGGGGAACAAGGAATACCAAATGATGGAGATGCTTATGAGCAGCCCTAACCGACTAATTTCAACAGAGCAGTTTATGGAGCGTATCTGGGGCTATGATTCTGATGCAGAGATAAATGTAGTGTGGGTATATATATCCTATCTGAGAAAAAAGCTTACACAGCTGGGGGCTGACATTGAGATAAAGGCCACAAGAGGAGTAGGCTACATGCTGGAGGAAGCTAAATGATTGCCCAGCTTAGAAGAAAGTTTATTACAATAGCTATGGCATCCTTTCTCATAGTGGTTTTGGTGGTGCTGGGAGCAATCAATGCGGTTAATATATATCAGTATAATACGTACAAGAATACTATTATGAACACTCTTGTGGAATATGGAGGACAGTTCCCTACCTTCATGAAAAAGCAGCATAGCTCCTGGTTTGGCGGCTATCAGATAAATGCCGAAACGGCCTTTTCAACCAGATATTTTGTGGTTAAGATGGACAGTAATGGAAGCATACTTGATGCTAATGCAGAGCATATTGCTGCACTTACTGTAAATGAGGTAAAGCAGTATGCCAAAACCTCCATGGAAAGAGGGGACCAAACCGGAAAGCTGGGTATATATAATTATACAATATGTAATGTAACCTATTCTACCATGTTTGGTGCCATTGATGGGTATATGGCTATATTTGTGGATTTTTCCTCGGAGTATAACAACATGATATCCTATCTGCTTATTTCAAGTATTATAGGAGCTGTCAGTCTGGTTGTGGTGTTTCTGCTGCTTTCTGTTTTCTCTAAAAAGGCAATTGCACCAGTTGTTGAGAGCATGGAAAAACAGAAGCAGTTCATCACTGACGCAGGACACGAAATAAAGACTCCTCTGGCTATAATATCTGCTAATACGGATGTTCTTGAGCTTACCTCAGGGTCTAATGAGTGGACCGAAAGCATAAGAAATCAGACCAACCGTCTATCTGAGCTGGTTAAAAGGCTTATATCCCTCTCTAAAATGGACGAGGAAAAGGTTCAGCTGGTGTTTGGTGACTTCTGTATAAGTGATGCGGTCTGGGAGGCTGCCAGACCCTTTGAAACTCTTGCAGAGAGCAAAGGACGCCAGTTGGAGATTAATATACAGCCTGATATTACCATGAATGGTGATATGAGTAGTATAAGACAGCTTGTATCAATATTACTGGACAATGCTGTAAAATATTCAAATGAGTATGGGAGTATAAAGCTCAGCCTGACAAAATCAAATAAAAATGTAAAGCTTGAGGTGTATAATACTGCAGATAACATTCCCAAGGATAACCTTGACAAGCTTTTTGACAGGTTCTACAGGGCAGACTCTTCCCGTTCAAGGGAAACCGGAGGTTATGGCATAGGCCTTTCAATTGCCAAGGCCATTGTTGAAGCCCATAAGGGCAAAATAGCTGCCTCTACTGAGGACGGTAAATCCATCAGCTTTATTGCCTCATTGCCATAGGTATGTTTAGGGGATGTAACACATATGTGGCATCCCTTTTATTATGGTATATATAAATTTGTAAATATTTTTTATGGTTTAAGCTTAATTTTAGGTAAGACCTTTACAATGTAATTAAAGATGAAATAGATGGTAAATAACTAGCTATTAAAGGGGGCATTAAGATATTATGGATGATAGATATAAAAGAGAATTTGAAAACAACCAGGAAATTAACCAGTATAATGTAAAGGAGGAAAAGACAATGGATGAGATTAGAAAAAATAGTACTGACAATGAGAACATAATCAATCAGAGTCATGAGACTACAGGAAGCATGGATAGTTATACCAATAATACTTCCACCTATAAGGAAACCAATAATGCAGATGGACCTACGTATGCTGAAAACCCACAGCAGGAGAACATATATACCCCTAATGATGAATGTAAACAAGCAGTTATGGTGGACCCACCTGATTATGAAAATTTAAATTACAATGAAGCAGGCAGGGAAGGCTCTGATAACCTGGAGAATAAAACATCAGCCACCAGCTCTAATGGTTCTTCAGTAGAAGCCAATGACAATGGCTACCATAACTACAATTATACAATGGCTGATGGTACAGGAAGAAGAAAGAGGAGTAGAAGAGGCGGCAGGATTGCAGCAAAGATTGCAGGAGTATTTGCACTCTGCCTTATAGTAGCTGCCAGCTCCATAGGAGGTACTATAGCACTTATAAAAAGCGGATATGTAACCATTCCATCTTTAGGCGTAGCAGGTGGGGACGGGACGATTAAAATTACCAAGGTAGTAACCTCATCAGGAGCCCCAGCCTCCAACACTATGACACTGCAAGAGGTTTCAGAAAAGGTAATTCCTTCTGTGGTATGCATTGAAAACTACCAGAAGGGAGGCTCATCATCCTTCTTCCCTAATTCACAGGGAAGCACCAAGGAGGCCCTGGCAGGTGAAGGTTCAGGTATAATTGCAACAGAGGATGGTTATATAATAACCAACAACCATGTGGTAGATGGAGCTGCCAGCCTTAAGGTTGTGCTTTATGATGGGACCAGCTACGATGCAGAGCTTGTAGGCAAGGATGCGGTAACTGATTTGGCAGTGCTTAAGATAAATGCAAAAGGACTTACCCCGGCAGAGTTTGGAACCTCCGATGATTTGAAGGTTGGAGACCAGGTTGCTGCAATAGGAAACCCAGGAGGACTGGAGCTCAGCTCAACTGTAACTGTAGGATATGTATCTGCACTTAACCGCAGCATGACCTCAGATGAGGGCTATACAATGAACTATATACAGACAGATGCAGCAATCAACCCAGGAAACTCTGGTGGAGCCCTTGTAAACATGAATGGACAGGTTATAGGAATCAACACAGCCAAGATATCCGCAACTGAGTTTGAGGGACTGGGCTTTGCAATACCAGCAGACCAGGCCATGAGTACCATAACAAGCCTTAGGACCTATGGATATGTAAAGGATAGGGCAGCCATTGGAATCAGGGGACAGTATATAAATGAAAGTATGGCGAAATACTATGGACTCAAGGCGGCAGGCTTCTATATAGTATCCACAAGCAATGAAAGCCTTTCAGCAGCAGGAATAATCTCAGGCTGTATCATTACAAAGATAGACGATACAAAAATTGATAGCAGCACTGCAATTACAAGCTATATTGCAACCAAGAAGGCAGGAGATACCGTAAAAGTAACAGCTGTGGATGATAATGGGAAGACCATTACAGCAGATGTTACACTTATAGCACAGCAGAGCAATTAGTTATGTAACATGATATAAAAAACCAGCACGGCAGCTCCGTGCTGGTTTTTTTATTCACACATCATGGGTCTATTCTTCTCTCATTTGTAAGTTCAGGAGAAGCAGGTATCGCCTTCTAATGCTTACTAATTAATGCTTTAAAGAGCGTCTGACTAAAGGATATATTATTATGAGTGCAGAAGCACTAAAAAGTAATATATAAAGCCAATAGGAATTGGTATCTCCTGTATCGGGTACTGATGGTACAGTAGGAGCTGGGGATATAGGTGTAGGGGATGTATTGCTTGTAACTGTAATTGCACAGGAGGCTGTTATATTCCCATCCTCTGATGTTGCAGTAATAATTGCATTTCCCGGTTTTAAGGCTGTGACCTTGCCATTGTCTATTAAGACAATACTACTGTTACTACTGCTCCAGGTTACCTTATGGTTTGTAGCATCAGCTGGGGTAAACATGGGTACTAATTCATCAGAGGAACCCTCAAGCATTGAGAGATTGGATTTATTAAGCACCATTGCTTTTACTGGAGTAGTATAGGATACGCGTATATATTTGTAGATAGAATTATCCAATAATGATATAGGACCAGTATATTCCTGAGCATTATTACCTGTAGTATTGTCAGCAGTTATTATTTTTCTAATACTGCCTGGGACCTCTGCTATTACAATTTCACCTGATGCTTCATTAAGGTGGGGGTAAAGTGCCTGAATACCTCCTGTTATTGTCACTTTGCCACATATAGATATATGAGTATGGGTCTGTACCCCGTATGTATCAGAGGAAATTACAGCATCCTTAGCGGCTATGCTTATGGTACCATCGCTTACCCATATTCCCCCGCATTCAAAGCTTCCTTCTTCAGCTAAAGCGCTTATATTTCCATATGTAGATATAGCAGGGGAGTGGTTTCCACTTATGTATATACTTCCATTAAGTGACTCTATCTGCAGAATTTCAGCGGATATTCCTGCGTGGGTATACTGTCTGGATGGGGTTTCAGTTGAGGATATATGTATGTTGCTGAAGCTGCTTATTGTTACTACAGAATTAAGCCCAATAACACCGATCTGCCTGCACTCAACATTTATGGCTCCCTGGGAGCATTCTATATTTATTGCTCCATCATTTGAAGAAATGCCTTTGTATCCTGCCCTTACGGATATATCTGATACTGTAGATATGCTAATGCTATTTCGGCAACTAATCCCTACGCTATCATATTTGGTAGCATAAATATCAAGTTTATTGCATGTAAGGTAAATGGAATCCTGTGCTGATATACATGTGGAAGTGGAGGATAGGTTAATATCACCCTTTAACTTGATATCTATGCTTCCATTTGAGGAATTAATTCCATTTCCATCATTCACGTCTCCTAATATGGATAATCCTCCATTAGTAATGTCCTTAATGGTTATATCTCCAGCTGCCTTTATCCCGTTGATACAGTTAGATATGGAGGTATTACCATCCAAAATAATAGACAGGTCCCCATCAGAATAGATTCCGCAGCCCAGGGAATCAGGGGTATATATCTGTGCACTCACAAGAGTAAGAACCCCGGTTGTGGGGTCATAAACAGCTGTGCCCTTCCCACACTGTATAGTATGGTCTGCATCAGATATGATGTCAAAGCCATTTACAAATATACTGGAAGGTGGCGCTGCAGATACCCTTTTGGGTAAGAGAAAGGTCAACACCCCAATACAGGCTAGACCTAGCAGGAGTCCTTTAAGAAGCTTTTGTTTCATAGCAATCTCCCTTCTATATAATTAATAACATATATGTTAATATTATACAGCAAAGTATCCATGGACAACAGAATATTTTGTGGGGACTGATTTTAGCTTCATTAAGAGCTATGGACAATCAGCTGCAGCAAATTATAATAAGATAAAAACAGCACGGCGCTGCCGTGCTGTTTTTACATATGCTTTAAACTGCATTGCGGTTAATATTAATGCTGAGTAGAACAAACCTATTATACATTATTATTGAGTGTAAGGACAATACATCAAAGTGTGGAAAGACTAGTATCTATTACCTTATAGTTTATTATTCATATAAACTATGGGTGGATTAATGTAACACATAAAACATAGGCAGGAGAACAAGAATTGGATAATGTAGATTTGCCTCTAATCCACCAGGAGAAGCTTCAGGTAATCCAGCAGCTCGGCTATTATTTGCTTGTTGGTGCTGAAGTATACCCTATTGTTCTCCTTTTCTACCTTTACAAGCCTTCTATCCATAAGTGCGCTCATGTGATGGGATATGGTGGCTGTTGTGAGATTAAGCTTTTTTGCAAGCTCAGCTCCATAGCTTCTATTATCCTTAATTATTGATAATATGTCCAGCTTGCTTCTATCACTGAGTAGCTTAAGACATTGAAGCGCCGTATCCTCGTATGCAGTTTTATCCTTCAATACATTAAAATAAAAGTCATCACCAAACAGGACTCCAACCATCATATAATCAGGCTTGTTATTATCAGGGCCTGTTTCTGAAATTTTAAATGCGATTTGGTTAAAGCCTGCTATAGAGGGTATAAATATAACTCCAAGGGGGCTTACATCCTTGATGTTCAGCTGGCAGAAATTATTTAAATCAGTAAAAGGATTGGTCTCTTCCAGCTTTCCCTCCCAGAAATCATAATAATCCTCAATAAGTGGCTGCCAAAGATATTGATGCTTTCGGAATATCTCTTCAGCTTTATTCATTAAATTTACAATCTTATTAATATGCTCCTCCCTGTTTAAATACATCTGCTGTATGTTCCACTTGTCCTCAACGGATACTTCCATGCTTCCGATGGTCATTAGGATTTCTTTTAAAGAAGGAGAAGACATACATTCCTTAGCTTCTAAGTCATTATTGAGAATGCGCAAGAACCGCCGGTCTATTTCTTCTTGCTCAAGCCCAAGTGAATAATCCTTTATTGTATCAGAGGCTTCGTTATGGTCCCATGGGCTTAGAAGTACAAGAGTATCAGCCAGCGTAAATTCGCAACTGCCAATGGTACTGAAATAGAGGTTTATTTCATCTGAGTACATTGAAAGGCTTTCCTCCATTTCAGTTAGTATCGTGTCGACCACACCAAGAAGCCTTTGTATGCGGGGAGAGTTTATAGTGTTTTTGTTGAAAAAGCTCTCCCTAAACCACTTAATGGTTTTTTTTTCGGCTATTCTATTTAATAGAAGCATATCCTCTGCTACATAGTTTATTTGTTTTGTAAGCGTGATATTGGTCATCTGGGCACCCTCTTTATTCCATTTTGACTTTTCGTATTCCTATATATAGAAATATTATAACACATATGGTACCGCTTGCCAGAATAATAATCCTTGTATTCAGGAAGGAAGCGGTAATGCTTATTATAAACGATACAACAGGCATTGCAGAGGTACCAAGGGCATTGAATATAGCACCTACCCTTGCCATATAATCTTCGGAAACTGCCTTCATAAACTGGACACTGACAACTGAGGATACAAATGCTATACCTATGCCCATAAAAAGACTTGACAGTATTGTTATACCCAATACGGCTGTCATATTATGAGGGAAAAAGCTGCCTATAATGAGTCCTCCATAGGCTGTTCCTGTAACAATCCCTCCTGTAGATACCAGCTTAAGGGGAGAAAACCTTTTTCTAAGGTAAGGGAAAATGACTGCACCTACGGCCATACCTATGCTTAGGGATATGCCAAGAATGCTTAGCATGTTGCTTCCCTGCTTCAGTACCTCAGATACAAGGGGGGATTGGAGTGCAGAGTAGGGAACAAGAACAGCATTAGTTAGAACAGCCATTATACAGAAGTTTCTTATGACCTCTACATTCTTTATATATGCAAAGCCTTCTTTTAGGGTGCTCATGTATTCCTGGAATTGGTTCTTTGAGGAGCCTGTATGCCCCCTGTCGCATCCAGCATTATTCATTAGCTCTGGCTTTTTTAAATTTCTTATGGGCTTTATGCACCCTATTATAAGGCTTGAGGCAAAAAAAGTTATGGCATCTATGCCTATGGCTGTACCTATGCCAAAGGAAGCAATTATAACTCCTGCAGTTCCCATTCCTATAAGCTCTGTAATTGTACATGCGGTTGAGTTTAGAGAACTGGCATAGGTAAAGTATTTCATGTCAATAATCTGGCGAATGAAGGCCATTCCTGCAGGCATACGGAAGGCCTCAGCAGTTGATATACAAAGGGATAGGACTGCAATCATCCAGGGCTCCAGTATGCCAAGTATATAAAGAAGAGCAAACAAACCTACAAAGCATCCACGCAGTACATCTGTGATTATCATTATGACCTTTTTATTAAGCTTTTCAACCAGCGGACCTGCAAGTGGCTGGACGATTATGGATGGAATACGGTTCAAGGCATATACTAATGCTGACCATGATGCACTTCCTGTGATAACGTATACAACCCAGGTCATGGCGATTGCATCAATGGAATCGCCAAACCTGTTTATAAGGTTGGCAGCAATCATCTTAAGATATTCCCTCTGTCTGAATACATCCTTATAGCCAATATTTTCTTTTATCTCTGAAATGTTATTGGAAATATTAGATTCCATAATATTAGATACCTCCACAATAATAATGCTAGATAATTATCTGATATAAATACTACTATAATATTACATTGATGTCAACTATTGTGCTAGATATATGTCTAATATAATAAGCGCTCCTGAAACCATATAAACAAATATATGGCTTGGGAAAATTATTCATAAAATAAAGAAAAGCTGGCATAGTCTTTAAAGCCAGCTACTCCTTATTAATCCTTCATTCTATGGGGAACCAGCAGTGTTGCTGCAATTCCTAATACCAGCACAATGGTTACCCCAAGCCCTCCTTCAAGACCAAAGGCACCTCCGTTTATAAGTGTGCCGCCAGAGGAAAGGGTAGATGACAGAAGCGATGTGGTTTTTCCTGTTCCGCTGACGCTTACTCCAAACAGGTTTCCCTGAACAAAGTTCCAGGATGAATGTATGGCTGCGGCTCCCCATATGCTTCCTCTTCTAAGCATGTATACTGAGGCAAACGTTCCGAAAAGCACAAGGTTTATGAATGACAAAACGCTTATGCCTGGATTTAAAAGGTGTAGGCATCCAAAAACTAAGGAATTGGCTAAAACTGCTGTGACCAGGGAGGATTTCCTGGATACTGATACCATGAAATATCCTCTGCATAGTACTTCCTCGCTCATTCCCTGTACCATATAGGCCAGGAGGAATAACATGAGGGTGCTGGCAGCAAAGGAAGGTGAGATTCCGTTGAAGGTCAGGGTTCCTGTTGAATAGCATATAAGCACCGCAGCTGAGAATAAAAAAGCTCCTATGAGCAGCCCTGCAGCATACTCTAAAATGAAGTCCTTTTTTATAAAACCCATGGTTCGGAGCTTTCTTTTCTCAATAAATCTGCAATATATTATTACCGTAGCAATCATAATAATGGTAGAGAATAATGAAGCTATTGTATAAAGGTCATCTGAATAAAGAAGAGTCTGTATTAGCTCGGTATTCCCTGATGCAAAAACAGACAGGGCTTCACTGCTTGAAAAAATACGAACCAATAAACTTACAACTAGAGGTATACCTTCAAGGGTGGCACTCGTAATAAAAACAGCTATGAATATAAGTGTTTCAAGCCATAGCCTATGGCCCCTCCTGCTGGTTCTTGCCTCTTTTATGAACTCTGGAACCTTTAAGTACACATTCATTTTGAAACCTCCAAAATTTTACAGTTCTTATATGCCATTATTATAGCATGTACCATATTAAATTCAAAGTAATAACGCTGGAGAACCTGATATTATTAAAATCCAAAAATTCACTCCATTTTTTAGTATTACCATTAAGTATGGGAATAATAAATATTTAAGAGGTATAAATAATATTGACATAGTTATATGGTTATGATATCATATACAGGTAAAATTTAAATAAAGCTTTTACCTATCAAGAGAGGTGGAGGGACTGGCCCGATGATACCCGGCAACCTGCGGCTTAAGCTGCACAGGTGCCAATTCCAGCAGGATTTATCCTGACAGATGGGGTGTACAGATATTAGAGCCTCTTCCTGTTGGGAGAGGTTTTTTTATTGGAAAGGAGAAATACAATGATTAAGAGACTTTTTACGTCAGAATCAGTAACAGAAGGACATCCAGATAAAATGTGTGACCAGATATCGGATGCCATACTAGACGAGATAATAGCCCAGGACCCTGAGGCAAGGGTAGCATGTGAGACCTTTGCTGCAACGGGCATGATACTAGTAGCAGGACAGATAACCACTAATTGTTACGTAGACATTCCAAGGGTAGTAAGAAAGACTGTTGAGGATATAGGCTATACAAGGGCTAAATTTGGCTTTGACTGCGAAACCTGTGCAGTGCTTACATCCATAGATGAGCAATCTGCTGACATAGCTATGGGTGTTAATAAGGCACTTGAGGCAAAGCAGGGAGAGATGGAGGATATCGATGCCATAGGAGCAGGAGACCAGGGCATGATGTTCGGATATGCAACCAATGAGACCCCTGAATATATGCCGCTTCCTATAGCAATGTCCCACAAGCTGGCAAGAAGGCTCACAGAGGTAAGGAAGAATGGCACCCTTGAATACTTAAGGCCTGATGGAAAGACTCAGGTTACAGTTGAGTACCACGACAACAAGCCTGTGAGGATTGACACCATAGTTGTATCAACCCAGCATGACCCTGAGGTTACTGTAGAGCAGATAGCTAAGGATATAAAGGAGCATGTAATAAAGGCAGTAGTTCCTGCAGAGCTTTTGGATGACAAGACCAAGTACTATGTTAACCCAACAGGAAGGTTCGTAGTGGGAGGTCCTCAGGGAGATACAGGACTTACAGGAAGGAAGATAATAGTTGATACTTACGGTGGCTATGGAAGACATGGCGGCGGAGCCTTCTCCGGCAAGGACCCAACAAAGGTTGACCGTTCAGCCGCATATGCTGCCCGCTGGGCTGCAAAAAATCTGGTTGCGGCAGGTGTTGCTGACAAACTTGAGATAGAGCTTGCCTATGCCATAGGAGTGGCAAAGCCGGTATCCATAGAGGTTGAGACCTTCGGCACAGGAAAAATAGATGATGAGAAGATAGTTGAAATAGTAAACAAGGTGTTTGATTTAAGGCCAGCAGCCATAATAAGGCAGCTAGACTTAAGAAGGCCTATCTACAAGCAGGTTGCATCCTACGGCCACTTCGGAAGGACGGATATAGACGTTCCATGGGAGAGGCTTAATAAGGTAGATGAGATAAAGAAGGCTTTTGAGGAGCTAAAGTAAAATATAAAAAAGCCAGTGTGCTAGAGCTAGTGCACTGGTTTTTTTATAAGCTATTTCAAGGTGAGTTTGTCCTGAAAATCTTCAGTATAAAATTCTTTGATAAGCCTTTTATCATAGTTACCATTTCATATTGATTAATCTGTTTAAAAAATATTATTTCCAGGGTATAAACCTTCCTCCCTTCCCCCTATTTCTATAATTGAAAGGGGGTGAGAAAATGGCAATACTAACAAACGACCTTACAACATCTCTCATGCTGAAGACTAAGGTTGGGGTTGACGAGAACGGGCAGGAAGTTTTCAAGACTATGACACTTAAGAAGGTGAAGGTAAGTGCAGCTGACCAGGACATATACGATGTAGCCCTAGGAATAGCTAATGTCCTTAAGTTTCCTGTACAGGATGTAATCAAATCCCAGACTAAGGAGCTTATCAATCAGGAATAGCTGCATCTTACATTAAAGGAAGGGAGGTGGGAAGATGGAAAAAACATTGCAGATGGTATTTCAAAACCAGATAGGTAAAAATACATCCATAAACATAGGCCAGGTAAAGGATGAACTGACAGATGCGGAGGTTAAAGCTCTTATGGAGCTTATAGTCTCCAGAAACATATTCGAAACTTCCGGAGGAGACCTGGTAACTATAATGTCAGCCTCTGTTGTGGCTAAGGATGTTGAGGAGTTTAGCGTAAGGTAATACTATAGAGCACACCCCCGGTTAATCTTTTATTATTGGATAAACAGGGGGTGTGATTTTTTACTGTATTAAGTATAAAAGGAGGATAGCTTATGGAGGATTTACTGGTACAGATAGCCAACTACGGCTTTCCTGCGGCGATCAGCGTTTACCTTTTAATAAGGGTGGAGGGTAAGCTGGAGAAGCTTAGCGAAAGTATAAATGAGCTCTCCAAGGTAATTGCCTCTTCGGGAAAGTAGAGCTTAATAGGGCATCAGGCTTAAGGAGCGCATTCTATGCGTTCCTTAATTTATTGCCACATTCTGTATGTTTTAAAACTGACTATTAATATACACACAAATGATATGGTGGGCCAACATTAAGGAGGAAGAAAAAGAACATAGCCATAAAGGAGTTTTTGTGTTCTTAAGATACTAATGTATATGTATACCATTATAAGTTAAAAATTAATAATAAGGGTTGAATCATGCTTCAGTTAAGTATATTATCCAAGTAGAAGGATAATCAGTACTTTAGAACACATATAGGCTCATTAATTATATTACCAGTAAGGAGGGGTATTACATGAACATAAGGAAAGTCATTTTGGGGCTTATTGCAGCAGTAATAGTTGGTATAGGAGCGTTTGTTATAATAAATTATATAAAAGCACCTAAACCTGAGGCTGCCCTGGAAAAATACTTTAAATGCATTGCTCAGAAGGACTATGAGACAATGTATTCTATGATAAGCTCATCAAGCAAAGAGAGCATATCAAAGGAGGATTATATTGCAAGAAATAAAAATATTTATGAGGGGATTGATGCACAAAACCTTAAGATAGAAATAGTAGAGGTAAAAAAGACAGGAAGAGGAAAGGCAGAGATAACCTATAATTCTAAGATGGATACCTCTGCAGGCTCCATAGAGTTTTCAAATACAGCCAAGCTAGCTAAAAGCAATAAGCAGTATGCAATAGAGTGGGCATCCAGCCTTATATTCCCAGAGCTGAAGGATGAATACAAGGTAAGGGTAAAGAACAACGCTGCAGAAAGAGGACAGCTGACGGACAGGAATGGTAAGGTGCTTGCTGGAAAAGGAGAGGTGTCCAGTGTAGGCATTGTTCCTGGAAAGCTTGGAGATAATAAAGATGAAGCTGTGGAGAGCATATCCTCACTTATTGGGGTGTCGGTAGAAGCCATAAATAACACCCTGTCCAGTTCATGGGTAAAGGATGATACCTTCGTTCCTATAAAAAAGGTGCCAAAGGACAGCTCAGACCTTAAGGAACAGCTGTTGAAGATTCCAGGGGTTATGATAACCACAGAGGAGGACAGGGTATATCCATATAAGGAGGCTGCATCTCTTCTGATAGGATATGTACAGAACATAACCCAGGAGGAGCTGGAGCAAAACAGCGGCAAAGGCTATAACACAAACTCTGTTATAGGAAAAGCGGGACTTGAAAAACAGTTTGAAGACCGGCTTAAGGGAAACAATGGTGGTGAGATATACATAACAGATAGCAATGGAAAGAAAATAAAAACATTGGTACAGACACAGTCCAGTGATGGTGAGAATATTAAGCTTACCATTGATATAGATATGCAGGTTAAGCTTTATGAACAGCTTAAGGACCAGAAGGGCTTCTTTGTAGTTATGGAGCCTAAGACTGGGGAGCTTTTGTCACTTGTCAGTGCCCCATCCTATGATGCGAATGATTTTATACTTGGATTAGGCTCAGGCCAGTGGGATGCACTGAAAAATGATGAATCAAAGCCCATGTATAGCAGATTTCTGCAGGCATGGTGTCCAGGCTCCACCTTTAAGCCATTGACCGCAGCAATAGGGCTTACCTCTGGCACTCTTACCACAGAAGACGAGTTTAGCTATAGCGGACTTTCCTGGCAGAAGGACTCGGGCTGGGGAGATCGTATGATAACCACTCTTACTGGATATTCAGGAAGCAAGAATATGAGAAATGCCCTTGTATACTCGGATAATATATACTTTGCCCAGGCAGCATTGAAGATAGGCCAGGATGCATTAACCCAGGGGCTTAATAAGCTTTTGTTTAATGACAGCATAGGAGTGCTCTCTGGAATGTCTAAATCACAGTATTCAAACTCTGACACCATAGGCAGTGATGAGCTTCTTGCTGACAGCGGATATGGACAGGGAGAGATACTTGTAAATCCCATACATATGGCCTCTATATATTCTGCCTTTGTAAACCAGGGGAACATGGTAAAGCCATATATAGAATATAAGGAAAGTAAAGCTCCTGAATATCTTGTAGAAGGAGCCTTTTCCAAGGAAGCGGCGGAAACCGTAAAGGATGACCTTATACAGGTAGTGGAGAACCCCGCTGGTACTGGTCATGACATGTTGGTTGAGGGTGTGACCATTGCAGGAAAGACAGGTACGGCAGAAATAACTGATTCTGATGATGGAAAAAAACAGACCTTAGGGTGGTTTAACTGCTTTACTGCTGATGACACCAATAAAAAACAGCTGCTGGTTGTAAGCATGGTAGAGGATGGTCATGAAAGCGGGGGCAGCCGTTTCCTTAAAAGCAAGCTAAGAAGCCTATTTGAGTAATCCATCCTCAGGCTTGGTTAAGCATTATGAATGTTATCAGGGTATGCTGCAGTAAGTCTTCTCTGTCTTACAAAGAAGGTGGACGCTGCAATAAGCCTTAGGCACCCTGCAATTACAAGAGCTGGCCTTATGCCTACAATGTTGTATAGCAGGATACCCATCCATGGGGCAATTATAAGCGTAAGGTTATAGGACAGGTTATAAAAGGCTATGTAGGAGGTACGGTTTTCATTAGGGGCAACCTCATACAATGTGCTCAATACCACAAAGTTTATACCTGCAACACCTATGCCCATGGTACTGTAGAATATTAACAGGTGGTTCAGCCTGGTAGCTATTGCCTCAAGAATAGGACTCATTCCCATAAATATGGTAGAGAGACATAATGCCATTCCGGTACCCTTTTTCTCAGAATACTTCCTCCACCATATATAGCCTATAGCAGAAAAGGTGCCGCTTATTACTGCAAGGCCAGCTGACCATAGCTCATTTGTATGTAGATAATCTACCTCATAGGTGGTGAAAAGCGGCCAAGCCATCTGCCATGTAAAGTTGAACAGGGTTACACAAAGCATGAAGGAAACGTAGGGCTTATGCATTAGCATTCTCTTTATGTATTTAAGGGATAAGGGATTCTCTTTGGTTACAACCTCAGTGTGGGAGGCATGCTTATCCACCTTGTGTAGTAATAGGGCAGATACCTCTCCTATTCCTATTATAAATGCCAGCATGAATACTACCTGGTAGAACTCCAGAAAGCTTCCGCTGGAGGAGCTTAATTTATATAGCAGATATCCGGCGGTCAGAGTGGTTACAGTTCCGGAAATGGTGGCAAGGGTGTTTCTTGTGGACAGAGCCCTTGCCCTCAGGGAAGGCCTGAATACGTCTGCCAGAAGGGACTGCCACATATAGTTGCCTATGGAACCTGGGAGGTTAAGGGCTCCGTATAGTATTACAAAGACCAGAGCCATGTATTTTTCACTTAAAAAAGGTATAAAAAACATAAGCAGGTAGAAGCTCCTGGTACTAAAAAAGAACAGGGCTGTTGCCTGCTTTTTATTTTTAATGGTGCTTACAAAAGGAATGCCTATCAGTATGGCTATAAGACTGAAAAGGCCTGGAAGGGAGTTTAGGGCAGATATAAGAGAGTCTCCTGCACCAAGCCTTTTTATGAACAGGCCAGAAAAGGAAGCTATCAGGTTTACTGATATGGTCTGAAGCATACCGTTAATATTATTAAAAAAAAGGTTTCTGTCTTCATTGCATTTAAACTTTTTCATTGCGTCACCTCCATATGATGATTATATCATTGAAGATGTAACAATAACATACATAAATGGTCGATATATGTAAAAGATGAGTAAAAATAAAGCGATTACACCTCGCCACAGACTTTGGGGAGTTCTGTGCATCCTTCATATGGATGAAGTAATTTTAAATAAAAAAACTTCCCCTGAAAGGGGAAGTTAAAAAGCTTTAGATGTGGGACGAGGTGGTGAGTTCTTTCATGGCTTTCATGCTTTTTCTCCTTTGGAACAGCTTCACTATCTCCACCAGAGGTATTATTAGGAAGCCTATTCCGAGAGCTGCAAAGTATTCTGCAAGGCTTATATGTGCCAGGTCAAACATTTGTGAAAGGCTCGGTACATATATGACTACTGTTACCAGCACTAAGGATAATGCCATTGCTCCCCATAGAAGAATGTTCTGCCCCTTT
>JAEZLD010000048.1 GCA_023415335.1 Bacillota bacterium
TAATAATCACTATGCCCTGTGATTTAAATAAATTGGGCGTGCTCAGCTTTAACTTATAAATACAATCAAAGGACGTGGTAAAAATGGCTCGTAACAGAGAAAAAAACATCAATCATTAATTCATCAGGTGGAAATGAAATTAAAGTCAAGAATGGCAATCGGTCATTCAAAATATGATGACCAGAAGTCGGAACGTGCACTATTGAAAGAAAAGCGGAAAAAGGATTCGAAAGCAATGCTAAGTTATCAAGAACGTATTTCCATCCATAAGATTTATACTTGGAGTACCTTTCAGGATTATCAGAAACATGCCTGTTACTTTGTTAAATGGTGTAAGGAACGTTATGGATGCAGGATACTTTCCGAGTGCAGGCAGTATGTAGATGAATGGCTTAAGGAAAGGGCTGTGCTGGCTCCTCATTCTCAGAAGCTGGAAGCATGTTCACTAGCGAAGGTTTTTGACTGTACGACAGAGGATTTTATTAAAACAGCAGTACGACATAGGTCTGGTATTACAAGAAGTCGGAAAGCTGCAAAACGTGATAAGAATTTCTCTGAATCAAAGAATAAGGAATTCATAGAATTCTGTAAAGCCACTGGATTACGTAAAAAAGAATTGAAATGTTTAAGGGGTACACAATTAGTCTTTAAGAACGGAATTTATTACATAGCTGCTACCAGTGGTGCCAAAGGTGGCAGACACCGTGAATCCCCTATCATTTCAAATGTTGATGCAATTGTAAATCGAATGAAGGAAGCCGGAATCTGTTTACACAATCCAATGGTCAAAGAATGACCAGCAGAAGCTTCAATTATTGGCTAAAGAAGTATTGCAGGGATGCCGGCGTAACTTTCAAGAGTAGTCACTGTATTCGCAGAACATTTGCCAGTAGACTGTTTGCTGCAGGGATGCCATTAGATGAAATCAGTGTTTATCTAGGTCATCAGGATATCGAAACAACCAAAGGATACATCTACAATTACCATGAAATCGAACAAAACCGTTCCTACATGAACAAAGCCTTATAACCAGTTGAGCACGTAAAAGGATGTTGCACACATCTGCACACATGATTATGGGCAAGAAAAAAGAGAAAACACAGATAATATCTAGGTTTTCTCCTCTAATTAATTAAGCACGAGACGGGATACATTCCACTCCCCCAGCCATTATTTTTACGCTTTCCTATTTCCCATAAGGCTCATCAGCTGGGAAAGAAGGTCTCCATTACCGCTTAGGTTAATACTCCCCACATTCTCACAGATGCGCTCCACATACTCAAGCTCCTTCAGCTTGTATAGTGTCTGGTTCTCCTCCATAAGCCTGGCTGTGTTCAGCAGTGATCTTGTGGAAGCAACCTCCTCACGGCGGGTAATGACGTTTGCCTGTGCCCGCTTTTCAGCCACAAGCACGGTGTTCATAATGTCACGGATTTCACCGGGAAGGATAATATCCTTTACGCCGGCATCCATAATCTCCACAAACAACGCCTTTTCCTTCTCCTTCAGGCAGTCAAAAACGTATTTTGACATTTCATCCTTGTTTGAGAGAATATCATCAAGCTTATATTTGCCCACATAATCCCGCAGTGCAAGCTGGGCCGCAACGTGCATCTGCTCGGCATAGTCATCAATCTCTGTCAGTATCCTTACATAATCGGTTATGCGGTAATTGCAGACAAAATTGATTCTAAGGGATACCTTATCCTGGGTCATAATCTCCTGTCCCGTAATATCCATCTGAGTCAGTCTTGTATCAACAAAGCTTACGTCCACCCGGATATTGTTTTTCCAAAAGTAGTACGTACCTGCATCAAGAATGCGAACCAGCCTCTGGTTGAAATACAGACGTGCCTTCTGGTACTCTGCCACCTGGACCTTTGTATAAAGCATGGAAGGCAGCTTTTCAAATATGTATTCTGGAACGTCTTCGGATACCTCTGGAGAGGATATATCTACAATTTTATATTCATGCTTATCAATAACAGACCAGAATGCATATTTTCCGTGTCTGAGGGCACCGGCAAACTTTCCGTTTATAAAATGCAGAGCAAGCTCCTGGTCCCCAGCCTCAACCACGGAGGTTGCCTGATGAATGCTGTTGTCTGAAAGCAGGGTGTCCAAAGCGCACCTGCCTGATGTCAAAGGATGATCCATCTGTACTATTTCAATTTCCCTGTCTCCAAAGAGACGGTATTTTCCTGCCCCAAGCAACTTAACAAATTTACCGTTCTTGAACAAAAAACCCTTCTGATTTTCATTAATGATTACCTTTTTCATATTCTAAAACCTCCTGGGGTTAATAATCGATTTACAGCTATCCCTATTCATAAGGCGGCTGAAGCCTTGAGCATATGGATCAAAGGGCGGGAAGCAGATCTGGCCTTCATCTCCTCTATGCGGTATCCGGTCCCGGACAAAGCCTTATGCCCAGTGCTCCGGGTCCGTCACGCATCCAAAGGATGCATGACGGGTCCCATTGCCAGATAGCTGTATTCTGTTTGCTTACTTACATCTTTTTAGATGCAGTTTCTCGCCGTTTTTACGGCGCTTACCATACCACTGGCCACACGCTTTAAGACGTAGGGTAGGATTCGAACCTACCATATAAGGGGAGCTCATCCCCGTCGTTTACACGACTGCCACGTGCAAGTGACACTTGGCATGCACTTTGGGATTCCCTGGTGCACCGCAGTGAAAGCTTATCAGACACCCGCTTAAGTGACCTTGCAAGTATAGAATACAAAAAAACATTCCTCTTATCACGGAAAAAAAGCTGCGAACTCATCACAGCTCACAGCTTTTCTGCATTTTCAAACGTTCCTTTATCAGCTTCACAAAGTATTCCGGGCCTGCCACCTTGATGAAGGGGCCAAAGGATAGCACCCGTATAACCATTTCCGTTTCGTCGTCCCTGTTGTACCTTATCGTCATCCTATAGTGCTTATCATCAATCCGCTCAGCCTCTTTTTTAAAATGGGCAAAATGGAGCATTACACGTTCCAGGGCATTCCTCTCATCCACCAGCTCAAGGATTAAGCTTCTCATTTTTATGGGGTTAGGATTTTTATGTGGGGTGAAGCTTTTTCCCGAATACGGCTTACATGAAATAATCCTTCCAAGGTTAATTGTCTTTCCGTACCTGCAGCCAGACGTAAAAAGCCGGAACTTATCATCCTTTTCCGAATACTCCAGGTATTCAGGAAAAGCATTTAAATATGTCTGATTCCCCTTACGGTTTAATACGCTAATGCTGAGGGCATAATGATGCTCAATTGCATGGAGAATCAGCCTGAAGTTTTGGATATAATCCTCATCTGAAAAATCATCTCCATCAGCGTACTTGTCAAATATATAAATGTCCTCCGGAGTAAATAATGGCTCAACGTCGTCAGCATTTGGTAGCTCCTCGTTGAACAGCCTTATTCTTGGGTCCTGTGCTATTGCCTTTATCCACCTTTTCTGCAATGTGGTAAGTGGCATGTTTGGAGCATGCCTGAGCAGTGCACATCCATCCGGTTTTATCAGCTGCCATTTCCCTTCCTTCAGCGCAGGCTCAATAGCAAGAATACTCTCATGGAATGCATATTCTTCTATTATCCCCCTCATCTCATTTGTCGTAAGGGGATGCTCCGCTGCCACCTTAAGGATTTTTAAAACTGTATTATAATAGGCTCCGTAGATTTCGCTGAAAATCACTTTTCACCGCCTCCATCCAGGCCATACAGGCGATACATGTCTTCAATATCTTCCTTAAACTGCCTCTCTAATACCTTATTGGAAAAATTAATATAGATTATGCGGCATATGAATGTCCTGATCCAAGGTATCAGCTCGCTGGTGTCGTATACATCTGCAGTAAACCGGCTGGTGCAGCTGTCAAGCCTTTCAACACATCCGCAGCGCTTTTCCCTCTCAAGCCTTCGGTGGATATGCCCCTCGCCTTCACCATACCTTACTGTAAATTCAACGTGCTCCATTCTTGATGAGCTTCCCTGGGTGCTGACTCCCCACATATGCTTCTGCATGCTGTCAAGCATACTGCGCAGCTCATCAAAGCGCACACAGGGCTCTCCCTTCCTAACCGATAAGATATTATCCAGACGGAAGGATGTGATTCTTCTATATTCAGGACAATAGGCCATAAGGTACTGTCGTCCACTCTGCACGCTTATCAGTATCCTTAAAGGAATGGCATTAACCTCTGACGTCCGTTCCTTATTCCTATTCAAAACAGTGAGCGAAGCATCCCTCTTCTGATGCATTACATCAAACAGGGAGCAGAGAATCCCGCTGTCAAGTGAATCGGTTATGTAATGATGCTTAAAAGCAAAGCTGTCCTCATGTGCTTCAAGCCTGTCCAGCAGAAAGGAGCCAATTACTCCGCAGGGTGCAGCCTCCGAGAAAAAATCAAGGGTACTTTCGCAGTGAAGCTCACTCATTTCTGCCCGTCTGTAGAGTACTATCTTTCCTTGCTTTTCACTGCAGACCAGCCCCTCAGATACGTATTCCTTCAGCTTTTTTCTTATTGTGGATTCATCAAAGGTCTTAGGCTCCTGAAACACAGAAAGATACTCGTCAATTTTTTCTGTAATTTCATTCAGCGAATACACTTCCTCAGGTGAGGATAAAATATCAAACAATATAAAGTGCAGCGTTATATCTCCATCTGTAAAGCTCTTTGCCTTCCATGCCTTGTAAAGTGGATTATGGCAGGAAACACGGCTGTCAATTGCAATGAAAATGTTCTTTCCCTCTGGCGTCTGCCGGAAGCCCATATAATCCCCAAGCCAGCTTTCAATACGCCGGCGTTCATCGTCATAAGACCTGGAACTCTTTCTATCAAACTCATCCCTGCTTTTAAAGCCGTAGACATAGAACTCACGCATATAGTCCCGTATATGTTCAAAATTCTTGATCAGTTCCTTGTATGCCATGACCCCACTTCCTTGTATAAGCTTAATTGTTTTTTATAAACAGAGCTTCATATTTGCAGATTATCTATTGCTTTAAAGTTATGTTTCCTTTTGCATTTATTAGTGTGAATTACTGCCTTATAATTATTATAGTAATAGCATGTTTGTTGTGCAAGAAGAGCCTGTATCCCATAGTCCTCTTTCTTTTCTTCTGCAATTTAGTATTTCCGGCTAATTCCAGGGCTTCACTCCATTCAGCCATCCCATGTCCATCCAGTACTCCTTTTCTGCTGGAGAAGCCCCCCAGTCAGCCTTCTGCATTCCTCCGAAAAGCCAGAATAGAAATCGTGTCTTAAGTCCTGCATGCACCTTTTTATTTTTGGAAAGCCTGTCTGCTATCTTGTTAATATCCTTTTCTATCTTGTTTTTTTTCTTTTCAGGAACCATTCTCCAGTTCATTGCATTAACGGCAATGCCGTACCTTGACACCTGAGGAATGCCCCAGTTCTTAAGATTGCTTACCACCAATTTTGCTGCCTTACCCGCACCAGCCCCAGCTGTAGTAGATATTACTATGGCTCTCTTTTTAAACATTTCCTTGTACGGCTTGTGTGTCATCCAGTTTGTAAAGAACAAATCCAGAAATGCTTTCATTGATGCTGATGGCATCATGCAGTAATTGGGGGTTGTAAAAACGAGAAGATCCGCTTCAAGCATGGAATTGATAATTATTTCTTTATCACTCCAGAAAGGACAATTTTCACGCTGTTCCAGACATGCATAGCATCCCAGGCAAAAATGGTTCAAATCCCTGGGAAGGAAGAATTCACGGACCTGTTTTTCTCCCTGTATTTTCTCAACCAGAGCATTGCCAATATGCCAGGTGCTTCCTTTGTGGTTTTGCCCGTTTATAATAGTAATCTTCATCTCTGCCCCTCCTATAAATTTATAATCCTCTCTCTGTCATGTAGCCCACTTACTTAACTTACCAAAAGAAATCCTTTAGGTAATTGTTCTTCATTGGGTAATCTCCAGATTACCTTCAGCTTCAGCCACCTTCCGGATGAATCCAAACAAAAGCAGGAGCGACAGCACCATGCATATGGCTTCTTCTGCCGGCTGGGCATGGATAAGACCATAATAGCCCCAAATTCGGTTAAAAATCAGCAGGAATGGAATATAGAGAACCAGCTGCCTCACAGCGGTGATTGTAAATGCATACATTGCCTTTCCTATGGCATCGAAGGTATTTCTCGCAATGGAGACCGTCCCAACAAAAGGGAGCATCAGCATAAATGCACGGAGTGTTTTAGCTCCTATTGAGATAACCTCCTCTGACTCTGAGAAGATACCTATAAGGCCAGGGGCAAATACGCCTGATATACCCATAATAGCAGTTTCTCTGCACCCTTGGCCTTAGCTATCTGCTCCATTGCATTAGTATAGACTCTTTGTTTCATGCCACAAGTATAGATAAAGAATACCCTTTTTCCTTCAGGAAGGTTTGCTTCGGCAAACTTCAATATGCATTCCTGCATTTTCCCAAAATAAATTCCAGAAGCAAATCCGATCAAGTCATATCCAGACAGCTTGGCTTCTTTTACTGCAGTGACATCAATCAAATCAACATCATATGCCTCTTTTATGGCATGAAGAACCTTCTTCGTGTTGCCGTGATGCCTTGAATAGTAGACAATAGCTGTTTTCATACTTACCTCCTAAAATCAGAATTTAATGCTCTCTCTTTTCTCTCCGTTCAGCTCTCCTCTCCTCCTTCTGATCTTTTCTTTCACACGAAGTTAAAGGCTTTCTTAAGGATGTATGATGATGCTCTCTGCAGGCTTCACAATCCCCGTGCCTTTCACATTTAACCCTTTTGCATGGACAATCTGTATTAATCATATTTTACACCTTCAAGTTTTATATATCATTCATTATTATTTTTTAGAACCCCCTACCTTATAGACACGGCATTCATTACTATAAATTTTACAGTTTTCATCTACTGCAGCCTTTTCCAGATAGATAACACCTTCGGTATTATCTTTGGAAGCCTCAGCGCCGTATACAACAGCAGCTTCCTTCTCATCCTCACCGAAAACCTTCAGAACGGTTTCCTTATTTCCTACACACTTAGTAACTAAATTTCCTCTGTGTCATGATTACACACTCCTATAAAAATATTCCTACAAGAGCGTATGAAAAAACACACCCATGGCTGCGACAGGTGTGCTGAAATCCTTCATGCTCACCCATCGTTCAAGCCTTAGCACCTTAATCCTTGGTCAGGTTGCTGTGTGGTCAAGGAGCCTGTCTCTCGCACACTCTTTATAGGTTATTGTAGTATAGTCTTTTTAACTGTTTAAGTCTATATATGGAATTAGTATTTTTGCGTGCAATAAAGGTCAAGTATACTGCTAGCTGCTGTAACATTTTCATAATCAGTATTTTCTCCTTGCTATATATTTATAAAAGGCATTTTCATCAATATCGTAACTGTAGTAATTATATTTATAGTCATCTGGTATACCTTCTGCATATCTACTGGCATATGCCTCCAAAGACACCGCCTTGGACTTATCATCTAATTTCAATATATCATCCCCTATGATAGAATCTGAGAATTCCCTCAGTGGATGAATAAGTCCTATTAAAACAGCTCCAATCAGACATATAGTGCAAAGCTTATATACAGCATTCTTCTTATGAAAGTCAATTGCAGATGCCTTATTCAGATAATCCAGAATCATTACAAGCATTATAAACAGACACGGTATACTGCATCTCATGACAAAATCATTATATAAGCCCATATTAAAGAATGGTAATGCGACAAGCTCCACTACTGATATATAAAACAGAGGATTTCTCCTGTTTTGGATAAACAAGCACACGGCATAAATTAATACCATTGTAAAAACAAATATAATGTACTTCCACCCATTCCCACCAGAATAATTGATTACAGAAAATTCCAAGGAATCTGACTTCTCACCGGTGATATTTCCATAAAAATATAAGAGAAGAACTGTTCCGAGAGTAGCGGTTAATGTAATGTTAGGCAGACTAAAGATCTGTTTTATCCATTTTTTTATATTCTTCTCCTTTAATAACATGTATACCGCCATTGTAAAGGCTGCTGGAAGTATCCCCACAAATGAAAACGTTCCAAACAAAATAGCTGGGAGCATCAGAGCCACATAATCTTCTATTTTTTCTTTATTCTCAATAAAAAGCAGGACAATAATCCAGATAGCTATCACCTGTGGGAACACCCACCTAAGCATCGTGTAGTTGCTTGAATATTGCAGACGGATTTCATTTTGATATATGAGCCAATGATATGAAGCTGCGCTGGGTTCTTCCAACGGGTACACAAGCTCTAAAAGCTTCTGTCCCAGCAAAAGTGGTCCACTAAAAAAACATAACAAAAATACAGTTAACTGCTGCATCCTGGTTGTTCTCACCTTGAGAATTTTTATGAGGTTTAGAAACACCAGTACAAGTCCTATTTCAGCCCAGACATAATTCACAATTTCAGCCATTCTATATGAGTGAAATATTTTACCAAAAGCAGCAGGCACTAAATATTGAGCTATATAGTAGGTAAGCATGGAGTGCTCCTCTATACCCTCCCAAAGACCATTCACATAATATACAGGCCAGGCTTTATTTATAAGATCAGATAATACTGCATTGTGCTTAAACCAATCACTGGACTGGGATACAAACCTGCCCCATCCTGCATAATATCCTGTCATTAGAAGAAATAAAATAGCTATAATCATTATCCAAGGACTTATTCTAAATTCTTGTGTTTTAGAGCCATTTTGCATATTATAATCCTTCAAAATACATCTAATCCCATATGTGGCAGCCAAGATACAAATTACTGCAATGGGTAGCTTTGTCCAGCCCAAAAGAAAAATAATAATCGGTATATAGATATAAGCCATAGAAACATAGAACAAGTTCTTATTTGTTACAATCCATTCCCTCATTCAACATTTCCTCCTCATCCATAACGTGTAATTCTATAAAATATCCATCCACACTGAGAAGGATATTTTATTCAACTTATCCAAATTATAAATTACAAGTTTTACCAGTATTGTATCGTCAATAGTTCTAAAAGTCAATTTATAGGTTATAAACTACGCTTCGCGAACCAACGCAGCGCTATATCCGCAAACTGAATCTGGACAACCCTCATCCCCTTCTTCTTCTTATTCTTGCCGCCATTATCTGCACCCTGTATTGGTTCTTCGGTATAGAGAGGCTGCTTTATTGGTGGAACGGGAGCAAACAGAAGCATAGCCAAGGCTCAGGGTATTAATACTAATTTTAATATTTTTTAGGACTTATGCTTTCCAATGGTCTGGTTGCTTTGGCAGGTGCACTGCTCAGCCAGTATCAGGGCCCCGTGGATGCCAACATGGGAAGGGGAGCTATTGTAATCGGCCTTGCTGCTGTAACTATAGGCGAGGTAATATTCGGAAAGGTATTTAAAAATTATGCACTTAAGCTTTCCGGAGTGGTATTATGATCCATTATTTACCATATCGTATTGCAGATTATACTGTAGCTTGGTCTGAACACCAATGATTTGAAGCTGTTTGCAGCCGTTGCAGTGGCAATTACCCTTACCGTTCCCCACCTTATGGATATGTTCAATTCCATCAGCGGAAGCACAGCGGCTAACAACAAGCTGTTGCTTGGATGATTTTCTGTTAATATTACAGCCTTCTATGAAAAAACATAGAAGGCTGTTTATTTATTGTATCACGTTGGTTAAACTAGAAGCTGTAATATTGATTTCCCCAGGGTTCCTTCTGGCATTTGAACGCCAAAGTTATCTGCTATGGTGGCCCCCACAACGGCGAACGTATCTGCTTCAGGAAGCAGTCCGTTTCCCTTCATGTTTTTCCCATAAGCAATAAATGGTACCTTTTCCCTGGTATGATCTGTACCCGTGTAGGTTGGGTCATTCCCATGGTCTGCAGTTATAATAAGAAGATCTTCCTCTCCCATGGTGTTCATGAGGTCTCCAAGCTTCAAATCAAATTTTTCAATTTCCTCTGCATATCCTTGTGGATTTCTGCGATGTCCCCATAAGGCATCAAAATCCACCAGATTTACAAAGCATAGGCCGTGAAAAGCTTTTTTTGCTGTATCAATTGTCTGCTCCATTCCATGGATAGAGCTCTTTGATTTATAGCTTTCCGTGATTCCCTCTCCCACAAAAATATCATTAATCTTTCCAATTGAAATCACATCATATCCTGCATCTTTAAGAGCGTTCAGTGCAGTCCTTCCATATGGTTTCAGTGCATAATCATGCCGGTTACTGGTACGCTTAAATTCACCCTTCTTCTTTCCCACATATGGTCTCGCAATTACGCGTCCTACCTTCCATTCATCCTTCATGGTGATCTCCCTGGCAATTTCGCAGCACCGATAAAGTTCGTCCAGTCCAAAGGTATCTTCATTTCCACATATCTGTAATACAGAATCAGCAGATGTATAAACTATCATATGCCCGGTAGCAATTTCTTCTTCTGCTAGTTCCTCCAGTATCTCAGTTCCACTGGCACTTTTATTACCAATAACCTTGTGCCCGGTGCGTTTCTCCAGTTCACTGATAAGCTCTGGCGGGAAGCCTGTATCTGTAAAGCTTTTAAATGGTTTTGTAACGTGAAGCCCCATCATTTCCCAGTGGCCGGTCATTGTGTCCTTCCCATTGCTGGCCTCTTTCATGGCTCCATAATAACCAATGGGTGCAGCTTCGGCTTCAACATGTTTAAGTGGAATAATATTGGCTATGCCCAGCTTTTTCAGATTTGGTATTTTAAAGGAATCTACCGCCTCTGAAATGTGCCCCAGTGTGTTCACTCCTATGTCACCGAATTCTTCGGAATCCGGCATTGCTCCCACACCCAAAGAATCCATAACTATAACAAATATACGATGATATTTTTCCATATCGTTTTCTCCTTTCTCATTATATTCTGATTCTATGTTTTGCTTTTAATACCCAGCTGCACTTATTCCCTTTACCAGCTTAATTATGCGACTTGTACCAAGGCGATTGGCCCCCAATTCAAGAAATCTCACAGCATCATCCATAGTAGATATACCACCTGCTGCTTTGATTTTAACATCAGGTCCAATATACCTTTTAAACAGCTCTATATCTTCAAAGGTTGCTCCTGCTTTAGAAAATCCGGTGGAGGTCTTGATATAATCTGCACCTGACATAGTCACTGCCTTGCACAAAGCAATTTTCTCATCATCTGTCAGCAGACATGTTTCAATAATAACCTTGAGCACCTTGCTGCCGCAGGCAGCCTTAAGCGTGCAGATTTCGTTCTCTATCAGGTCAAATCGTCCCTGTTTAGCCCACCCAATATTGATAACCATATCAATTTCATCTGCCCCGTTCTCCAATGCATCCTTAGCTTCAAACTCCTTTACAGCAGTTGTGCTGTATCCGTTAGGAAAGCCGATAACTGTGCAAACGGCTATTTTATCCTTAACATATTCCTTTGCCTGCTTAACATAGCTTGGTGGAATACATACAGATGCAGTCCCGTATTCAACAGCATCATCACAAATTTTCTGAATTTCCTCCCAGGTAGCAGTCTGTGTTAAAAGTGTATGGTCTACATGCTTTAAAATATCTTTTGTCTCCATTTTTCTATCTCCTTATAAGTTTTATTATTTTATATTATTACTAAGGCTTCCAATAAATTTATAATATATCCTCTTTGCTTAAAATACTATGTGCATCAAGAATTCTTGTTGGAGAATATCCTGTATATTTTTTAAACACCCTGATAAAATACTTGTAATCAGAAAAACCAACCATATCCGCAACCTCGTAAATTTTATATTTTTCCATCTTCATGAATTCTATTGCTTTCTGCATCCTATACCGATTTAAATAATCATTAAATGTATATCCTGTTGATTCCTTAAATTTATTATTCAAATAGGTACAGGACATTCCACATTCAGCACTGATGTCGGTAAGAGCAATTCGTTTATTATAATCTTTACATACACATTCCAGCATCTGGTTAACATACCGGTTTCCAGTTGCAGTTTTCATTGTTTGATCAATGATCCCCATTTTATGCTTTTCAACATTTAGAATTCTTTGCTCGTCCTGCAGCTTGGAAATTCTTACTCTTTTATCAATGATCTTCCGAATGGCACTATACAGCTCATTATAGTTCACTGGTTTTAACAAGTATTCGGTTATTCCAAGGCTAATACCTTTTCTTGCATACTCAAACTCATTATATCCAGATACAATAATAGCATTATATTTAAATTCTTCAATGCTTTTTTCCAGCATCTGCAGCCCATCCATCTCCGGCATATTGACATCAGCAATTACAATATCAGGATGGTCATTTCGAATTCGTTCCAATCCCTCTATGCCATTTCTTGCTTCTCCGATAACTACACAGTTTACATTTGCCCAGTCAGCAGTAAACATCAGTCCTTTTCGAATAATATCCTCATCTTCAACCAATAGCACTCGATACATAACTACATCTCCATATCAATAGGCATTGTAATACATACAGTTGTTCCTTTTCCTAGCATACTATCTATTCTCAAGCCATATTCCTGTCCATAAATCAACCTGACAACACGGTGGGAATTATACATTCCTATATGCTCCCGCTGCTCATCTTCTTGTTCTAAGCTTTCCTGCAGCTCCCTCAACCTGGCAGTTTCAATTCCACCTCCATTGTCACGAACAATTAATTCTAAATTTCCCTCTTTTTCTCTGGCTTCGATCCATACTGTGATGGAGTCTACATTTTTCAGGCCATGTCCAAGAGAGTTTTCTACTACAGGCTGTAGTACCAGCTTAGGTATTTTAATGTCCATCAGCTCTGATGGAATTGAAATATGATATTTCAAACGGTTATTATACCTAATCTTCTGAAGAAGTAAATAGTCGCTAATATACTGAATGTCCGTTTCCAATGGCACTAATTCATTTCCATAATTAATACTATATCTCATTAAGCTGGCAAATGCTACTACCATTTCTGATGCCTGCTTTGCATCAATTTGGATTTCATAGCGCAGTGTTTCAAGCACATTATATATGAAATGGGGGTTAAACTGTTCTTCCAGCTGTTTAATTTCCATGATTCTTTTTCTCTCAACCAATTCACTGTTAGCCTTAAGTAATTCCTCTCTTTGCATAATGACATTTCGATAGGCGGTATGGAGCTCTTTGAATTCACTAAAGGCTGTTTTTTGGAGCTCATAGTCCATATTCCCGTTACCGATTTCTTCAATAGACTTTCTAAGCTCTTCCACTGCCTTAAGGTTTCGGTCGGTGATTTTCTTATTCAGTGGAAAAAGTAAAGTAACCATCAGCAGCCCTAGTATTACAAAAAACCACAGCCCTACTTTTATGATGTTGGTTTGGTATTCCGTGGATATTAATGTATATAGCATCAGTGAACTATTTTCCAGCGATGACACGGACACATGATAGTCCTTTCCGTCAATCGTTGTAATGCCACTTCCCGTAGAAACAATAGCCCTGTTTGTGGGGTATTTGTCTAAAGGATCCATATATTTACGTCCTAACGAAAAAAAGAGATTGCCGTATCGGTCTGTAATCATAATATCATCTAGCTGATAGTCCTTAAGGATCTGGTAGATTCCCTCATCATACGCGTCAAAAAAAAGATATCCTATCAATTTACCTTGAGAAGTAACCCCTCTTCCCAGCAGAATATCACCTGCTTGTCGGCATTGGTAGTATAATCCACTTGGAACAATAAATATTTCAGAGGTATTAGTCTGAATTTTTCTTGTAAGATTCTCAAATATATCACTTCCCAAGAAAATAGTCTGGTTACTGTCATACAGATTGGAACAAACCATCCGATTTTCTAAATTCACCAGACAAAATGCACAGCGAATCTTTTGTGAATTTGAATAATCGTAAAGTATACGGTTTGCTTCGGTAAAATGATTATTTGTATAATCAGACAGTACCATTCTTATTGGCTCTTCCTCTGATATTCTATAAATTCCATCCATGTAGGAATGCATTTGTTCATTAAGAATTGCTGATATTTTCTTGTTACTACTCCTATTTTTCCCCACACTGAACCACAATATATTACAGACATAAAATAAAGCCATAAGAACAAATAAGGCAGAAACTATGGACAGCGTATATCGAAAAAGTGACTTCCGCACGTAGTCTTTATAATGATTCATTTTACCATGCCCTCCTTTTTACATAAAAGCAGTATACCACAATTTTAGTAGCATACTGCCTTTTTTTCAACTATACACTGATATCATCATTTCCTGTTACCCTAAAGAACAAAAGAAGTGATAATACACTGGTACAGGTCAGGATAGTAGAATATGCGGCTGCATTCCCGAAGTTACTTCTGATAACCTCTGCATAAATAGCAACTGTCAAGGTCTGGGTTTTGCTTGTATAAAGAATAATCGAAGAGCTCAACTCACTGATTAAGGTAATCCAGCTCATGATTGCTCCAGACAGTACACCGGACATCATCATAGGAACAGTTACTTTAAGGAATGATTTAACCTCAGTGCATCCTAAGCTGATTGCCGCTTCCTCCATGCTTGGACTAATCTGTCCGATGATAGCTGTACTTGAACGGATTGTGTAAGGCATTCGTCTTATGCTAAGAGATATTATGATAATGATTACCGTACCGCTAAGCAGTAACGGCTTAGTATTAAATGCATACAAGAAAGAAATACCAAGTACAGAACCCGGGATAATGTACGGGAACATTGTCAATGTATCTAAAACAGATGTCAGCATGTTTTTCTTTCTAACAGTCAGATAGGAAATCAAAATTCCAAGGATAATTACAATTACAATTGCACAAAGACCAAACAAATAGGTATTTGATATAGCAACATTATTATTTTTAGATAATAGTGTATTTTTATAATTATTTAATGAAAATCCACCTGTGTAAACGGACCCACCCTGTGTTTCAAGGAAAGAGGTAATTATAACCGTTACCTGAGGCAGAATCGCAACTAATGCCACCAAATAAACAAATATATGTGCAAAGAATCCCTTTACTCCACTAACCTTCTGTGCCTCCATAGGCTTTAAAGCATTCATGGAATAAGTGAATTTATTACCAACATACTTTTGTATGAAAAACATTAACAATGTAATTCCAATAATAATAACACAAAGGGAAGCCGCAAAATGATCATTAGTGCTTACCTCTCCCATAAACTGGTTGTATACCAACACAGGAAAAGTCTTAAAGCCTTCACCTATCAGCATTGGAGTACCGAAATCCGAAAAGACTCTCATGAATACTAACAAAGAGCTTGCCAGCATAGTCGGCATTACTAAAGGAATAATAATATGTACAATTCTCTGAACTGCTGTACATCCAAGGCTCTCCGCTGCCTCGTTTAATGAGTTATCAAGATTCTTCAATGCACCTGATATATACATATATACTAGCGGGAACGATTGTAATGAGAATACAAGTACTATACCGGCGAACCCATAAATCCCCCCCAATTTAATACCAAAAAAATTGTTTAAAAATTTTGTAATAAAACCATTTCGTCCAAGCAGCTGAATCCAAGCATAAGCTCCAATAAACGGAGGAGACAAGTAAGACATAACAATTAATATATTCAGATATTTGCTGCCAACAATTTTAAATCGTCTAAGCACATATGCCATAATGAGCCCAAGAAAAGCTGCTACTATAGTTGATACAATGGTTACCTTAAAGCTATTAACCAAGGTGCTCCAATAAAACTTCTTAGTAAAGAATTTGGCAAAATATTGAAAGCTTATTGAGCCATCTTCCATTAGAATACTTTTATAAAGAATCAATCCCAAAGGATACACCACAAAAATCAAAAACAAACCGAGGATAACAATTGTCATCGCCACCCAGATATTTAGCTTTTTTTCTCCTGTACGCCGCATAATCGTTACCTCCAATTAATCAGGTTTTTAGTTCCCTCACTGTTGTACACATTAATCTTCTGCGTTTCTACTGCAAGCTTGATTGGAGTTCCATCAGGAATAATATTTTGGACACCAGAGTTCTGAATAATCTCCATCTCTGTTCCATTCTGAATTTCAACGAAATAGTGAGTGGTAATTCCAAGGAATACACTGCTCTTTACAACAGCTGGAATTCCATCTTCATTCTCGTTCCTGATTATGAATTCTTCCGGTCTAACAGAAATCTTAACCTTCATTCCGTCTTCGCATTGCTCTGATAAATTGTTCATCTGGAAACAATAATCGTTAACCTTCACAAATTTATTATTTTCTTTTCCTACAATAATTGCATCCATTACGTTAGAAAGACCAATGAAAGTGGATACAAAAATATTTTCAGGACGCTGATATATATTTTTTGGAGTATCAATCTGCTGAATTACGCCTCCATTCATAACTGCAATACGGTCAGATACAGCAAGTGCCTCTTCCTGGTCATGTGTTACATATACAGTTGTAATTCCAATCTGTTGTTGAATTCTCTTGATTGCATTTCTCATTTCAACACGAAGTTTAGCATCCAGGTTTGAAAGAGGCTCGTCCATAAGAAGGACCTCAGGATGAATAATTATCGCTCTGGCAAGAGCTACACGCTGCTGCTGCCCGCCAGATAGCTTAGCTGGCATACGATTCTTCAGGTTGTCAATCTTAACTATCTTAAGTATCTCGTCTACCTTAGCTTCAACCTGTTCCTTTGGAACCTTTCTGTTCTTAAGGCCAAATGCCACGTTATCTCTTACGGACATATGAGGAAATACTGCATAGTTCTGAAATACCATACCCATATTACGCTTATTGGTAGGTATGTTGTTAATTACCTTGCCATCAACCTTTATTTCCCCGCCTTCAATGGAGTTGAATCCGATAATCATACGAAGGAGCGTTGTTTTTCCACAGCCCGATGGTCCTAACAATGTAAAAAATTCTCCAGGCTTAACATCAACAGATAGTCCATTGATAATAGTATCTTTTCCAAATTTCTTTACAACTTTTTCAATATTTATTGCTACACCCATTGTGCGCCTCCTACTAATTCTAAAATAGAAAGGTAAAAAAAGACCATCTGTACATCAACTAATCAACTGCTCAATTAATATATTGATGGACAGATGGCCTTTAATTAATTAATCCATAGAAGATTCCATATGCTTAGTATATAGATCAGTAATTGCCGTCTTGTTATCAGAAACCCATCCTTCATCATAGTTATCGAATAACTTTATCTCGCTCTGAGGAGTCATATAATCTGCCAGCTTTACGCCTGCACGAAGTGGACGTACAGTCAGATTTGACCCAACGGCACTCTGAATCTTCTCAGACAGCATATAGTCAACAAATTTCTTTGCATTTTCGGGGTGCTTGCAGCCAGCTAATATCTGAACAGACTCTCCAGGGAAAATTGCTCCTTCTTTAGGGAATACTACCTTTACATGGGCGCCTTGCTTAACATAGTTAGCTGCTGGATCTTCCCAAGTAAGCCCTACAGCATACTCTCCTTCTGCAACGCCTTTATAAACCTGGCTTGAACTGTTGCACATTTTACCATCAAGGTTCTTTATAAATTTATCAACAAAGCTCCATGCCTCATCAGATAGAGGATCATTTCCAGTTCCCATTCCATAAAGCATAGCTATCAGAGACTGAAAAGCAGAGCTAGAGTTTACAGGATCGCCAAATGCTATTTTACCTTTTAATTCAGGATTGAGAAGATCTTCAAATCCTTCAAGCTTTATATCACCAATCAAATCTGTATTTACAATCAAAACAGTTGGGTCAGCAAATGCAGGAGTAAAATATCCAGTAGTATTACGGAAAGCTTCCATCATGTTTGTATCTTCCTTAGATACATACTGGGCAAAAAGGTCTTTTGATGACTCCAGCATAGTACGGTCAGCAACCCAGAAGATATCACCTAATGGATTTGCCTTCTCGGATTCTGCTCTTTTTAGCAGTTCTCCAGTACCAGCAGTAACAACTTCCACCTTAATTCCAGTATCCTTCTCAAACTCTGGAATAACTGCATTGTTTAACGATTCGCTACGAGAGGTGTAAACAACAAGAACTTGCTCTTCTTTTGAATCGGCTTTGTCATTTGTAGTAGTTTTCTTACTTCCACAAGCGGCCATACTTATTACCATAGCTACAGCTAGTGATGCTGCGATTAATTTTTTCAATCCTTTCACTTTACCCATCCTCCGAAATCATTTTAGATAAATTGTTGCAACCATTATCTTTGAGAAAATTCTAACATTTATTTTTTTTTATGTATATCCGAAAAAAAATAAAAAAGGTGGAAAATACAAAAATTTTGTCTTTTTCTGTTGTATCTGTTCACTAGCGTGTAGTATCTTCTCATTATAGATGCAGGCAGGGTTATCATGGATGTGTCCGGAGGCGAGAAATGCTAACAGCCTTCTATGAAAAAACATAGAAGGCTGTTTTATAATTATTAAAGGTTCACCTAATCAGTATATTAAATTTGCCTACTAAATCAGAAGCCTCCGCTGATGCTCCTTCAAAAGACATCAGGTCAAGCTACTTGTTAATGAGTCAGGAGAAACATTACAGTAAAGAACAGGTCACCTTATTCCAAGCTGCAAACCGCTTCCCGAAGCATTCCCGCATATTCCGCCTTCACATGCTGGGGACCTTTAATCTTTACCTTTCCACCAAAACCAAACACCCAACTATAAAAGATGTGACTTACTGCAATATCTACAACGGCTCTAAATGAGTTCATGTCGTTTGCGTATGTAGTAACATCCTCGCCAAGCCGGTCAATAATGGAATCCATAACACTGTTGTCGCATATCAATTCAACTTCTTCATGCTCGCTGTTAAACATTAGGAATGTTATATAATGTATTCCTCAATATCAAATCCCTCTGGGGCAGGAGTTCCGTCTTCTTTCAAGATAACCGGACACTTAGCAATTAGGTCTACTCTAAAGCACCCAAGACGCTGTTTATTTTCGTAAACACCAATCATATAATAACAAGCACCATTCCACACAAGATGAAGGGGCGTAATTGTGTACGGCTCACCATTGTGTTTCAATTTTTTCTCTTTTCATACATTGTATTGAAAATACTGTAAGGAGATTTTCTTGTTCGCGTTGATTGCATCGTTAATGGCATCAACAATAATGTAGATTCTTTCATTTCCAACCTTAATGCGGCCTTCACAGCTTACATTCCTTTTAAGACTAGCAGCAGCATAAGATCCAGCCATAGAACTAAGTTTCTCAGCCAGTTCTTTGCTTTTGCTTGAATTTATGAATTTTGACGATTCAACAGCGTCAATCAATAATTTTAACTCTGGAATATCAAATTTTCGTCCAAATAGATTGTATCTATTCTGCGTAGATTTAACCTCTTCGATTTCAAACCCCAACTGCCTGAGCAGTTCAATCTCAGCTTTGATTGTTTGACGATGTGATCTGATTCCATATTTCTCCCCTAAAATTCGAATCAGCTGAGCAGTTGTAAGAAAATGCTCTTCGTCTATTTGCTCACATAAAATTTTTGCCAAGTACAACGGCCTTAATTTTGCGTTGTTATCCATTTGCCCACCTTCAATACAGATAAACATTTTACAGGTTGTATCTGACACACGGGGAGTATCTTATGTTTGTAAAACCAGCGGCTTCAAACTCTCAAACTATATCTAAATAGTTTTCTCCAGTAAGTCCCCAAGAGGATGCTGGAATTTAAGCCTCTCCAGTATGATTGTTCGTGTTTCCGCAGCCAACTAAAGAAAATAGCAAAGCCAATGCCAAACACAAAGATATAACCCTTCTCACTTTGCCCACCTCATAGAATCAACGCAGATATTATGCGTTGATTAATTCAGAGAAATCTCTGCAATTTTGAACATTTGAGACCTGAATTTCCACATTCAATCCCCCAGAGGATCGCAAAAACACCTGCCCATATAAGCATATTGGAAGCTGTCTGTTGTTGCTGTAACGGCGATCTGGCGTTCCGTTCTTATTAACAAACTGCCATGTATGTCCTACAACTTGAGCATCCTTCGGAACTCCTTCACTTTCAACAAATCTAACTTCAGAAGTTTGGACTCTAAAATCACTATAATCAATCATTCCCACTTTGCTTCCGCGTACAATGAAGACTTTATCAGGAAGAATAATCAACATTTCCTTCTTCAGTTTGATCTGTACAGTATCAATATTTGTATTGATGTAGAAGGGACGCCCTTTTTCGATTTGGCAAGGAATACGATTTAGGCTTCTCCCTGCACCAGCATGTAATTTCGTGTTCGAATTAAACTGCTCAGAAGTAATCTGCCACTCTTTTTTTCCTTCAGCCAGTAATTGCCATGCGCCAATTCTTCTGTCATGCTCATCTTTTGCTTCTGCATCAAAGGAATATTCCAATTCAACACGGCCCGACTTGTGAGCCATGACCTTTAGAACAATACCAAGAACCAAAAGCAAGAAAAACACCGGCTGCGCAAATCCTAATAGAGAAAGCCAGATCAGCGCCGTACTCCATTTATTGAGTTTAATTGTTTTTTCTATAGTTTGAGAAATATTACCAGTCTCTGCAGCCTTAAATTGCTCAATACTTGCGCTTTCGATCGGAATTTCTGCCTCATAATTGCTTGAAGGGTTGTAGTTTCCGGGATTGTAATTATTTCCTGAAGAGTTACCGTATCCTTGTGATCCGCCTCTTCTCCTTGAATTTCGCTTTCCGGATTCATCAACATAAGATATTCCTGTTCCCGGAATAGAATATGTTCTTCTTGTTTTTCCGCTTGCTGTTTTTGTAATACGGTATCCTTTGGTACCCCAACTATATCCAATACCTGATTTGCTGAGATTGATCCTAAATCCCCCTCCAAGATTTATACTTTTTCTATATCTAAAGCCCATTCAAATAACCTCCTCAACTTCAATAAACACTACGCTAAGATCATCGTTTGAACCGTTTTTTAGGGCTTCTTCTATTATCTTATTGCACTTTTCTGTTGCTGCCATGTTTTGGATTAATGTGGCTTCCAGAAAATCAAGAGAAACATACTCATGAACACCATCTGAGGTGAGCAGATATTTTTTCCCTTTTGTAATAGATGAAACAGAGATCTTTGCGGCGTAGTTTTCATTACCTCCACCTAAGCAACTAGTAATCTCATTCTTGTTACATAGTTCAGCTTCCTCATATCGTTGCATGCTACAAAGGTAGTTATAAACCGTATGATCCGATGTCAGCTGTTTTAAGTAATCGCCTTGCAACACATAAGCCCTGGTATTTCCCACATGAATAAGTTGATATTTCGTTTTGAAAAACAGGATCCCTGTTAGCGTCGTAGCCATATCCGAAAACTTGGGCTCCTGCTTTGCCTTTTCTAAAAGTGCAGTATTAATATCTAGGATCTCCGAACGAATATCAATACTCATGTCTATTGCAAGATCCCTTAAGGCATTTACAACAAAGTTTGATGCAACGGCACCACCGGCATTACCCCCAACACCGTCTGCAACACAAACGATTCCACTTTGAACAGTGTCCAAAACCTGGCAACTATCCACAACAACATCTTTCCCAACAAGAACCGCGTCTTCGCTGGCTAATTTGTTTTTCCCAGCCTTTGTAACTACGCAGATCATTAAATCGCCTCTTTAGTGCAGGTTAAAGCATACGGCATATTTTCAGCATCTATATCTTCAATCCTGATTCTGGCATCGCCTTTCACGCCATGGTCAAACATATATCTTGCCAAAGGATTGATGAGTAAGCTTTCAACAAAGTTTCCGATTCCTCGACCACCGTTTGCAAGATTGCCCAACGCCTTTTCTTCCAAAATCTTCATAGCCTTTTCCGACAAAGTCAGCTCAATGTGTTTCTCTGTAACCAGGTTCCTAATAAGCTTATTAACCTGTGCCTCAAGGATAATCTTTGCTACAGGAGGACGAATGAAGTCAAAGACCACAATGTTTTCACCAATTCTATTCAGAATCTCAGGGCGTCCCAGCTCAAGTTTGAAATAATCCTCAATAGCCTGTCTTACGCGAGTTTGGACTTCTGAATATTCCATCTCCGCTGTAACATTGGGTTCTCTTACGCCAAGATTATTTCTTGTGTAAATTCCAAGGTTGCTAGTGAAGATTATGATACATTCAGAAAAATAAACCGTATTACCCTGGCCGTCCGTCATTCTACCATCTTCCAAGATTTGCAGGAATTTATCGAAGATAGACGGATGTGCCTTCTCAATTTCATCAAACAGGAGGATAGAGAAAGGATTTTCCTTAACTGCGTTTGTTAGCTGGCCTCCTGCTTCATATCCAACATATCCTGGAGGCGCTCCCAGCAATTTTTGGTCGCTGTGACTCTGGCTGTATTCACTCATATCAAATCGAATACAGCAGCTCTCGTCTCCAAACAGTTTCTCGGCCAGCGTCTTTGCGGTTTCCGTTTTACCAGTACCAGTCGGTCCTGCAAAGAAAAGAATTCCCTTGGGCTTGGCGTGGGAAGAGCTCTGTAATCCAGCCATGCCGGTAACAGCTCGTTTTACAACATCCAGTGTTTTTATGATAGCAAAATCCTGACCTTTTACGCGCTTTTGGAAATCTGCGTGAGCTGTCTTTAATTCATTCTCATCAAGGGCATCCCAAGGATTCTCTTTAATTCCATAACGGTATAAATCAATTACCGATGCCATCTGTCTAATTCTGGTCTTTTCATTTTTACAAAGTCTTCTTAGCCCATTGATCTCAGTAAAGCTAAACCCTTCAGTAAGGCCTACAAATTTATCTTGAATCTTATCAAGTTCTTCCGGATGTTCTTGATAATAAGGAAAATCTTCATCATATACATCTGCAGCGAAAAAGCTCATGAAATTTTCTCCTTTAATGAGCCGTTCGCGTTCTTCTTTGGAAGGGGTTCCAAGGCTTATGGTCTTCACATTGGGATTATCCAAATAGAACCAAGCAGGAATATCGTTGACCTTATTAACGATCATTACAACAATATTTTTTAATGTCCCGTTTTCTGTACGGACATCCTTTCCTTCCATAGAAGATAGGATTAAGTTTGTGAAACTATCTACTTCAGATTGTTCTATTCCATCGGGAGTCGTAATGTATCTTGAAGCAAGATTCATAACAATTGCAGTAGACTGTTTATTTTGATTTACAGCAGTTCTAATTATAGAAGTTGCTGAATTACTCTTTCCCTTAAAATCACATCTTATGTATTTACCTTCAAGTTTTGCGTTTGCAATCTCAGCAAAAGACTCAACATGACCTTCCTCACAAGAATTATAAAATCCCTGCATGCTGTCAAAAAAGACAATCGATTGATATCCAAGGTCCTTAAAATAATAGTGCAGGTACTCAGGCAAGCGCAAAATGCTGCCTTTAGAAATGCTTCCCTCTGTAGGGTATTGATACACATCGAGAACATTGCCTTCGAGAATAATCAAGGGTTTGATTCTGCTAAAAATACCCAGTTCTCTGTGCCATTTTGGAATATATTCTTCCATTTTCCTGCCTCCCACTCTTTGTTCTACACGCTATTGATTACTGTTGATTTTTTCTTGAAATATAGTATAACCTTAATCTGGGCAATTCATTTTACCCACGATATGGGGTAAAGCCTGGCTTATGTATCCCCACAGAAACAATACCGTCTGTCGTCGTAAAATTTTGAATTCTGTTCCCATTTTCCCGTAAATACCAATCATACAATCCGCGGTATTTCTCTTTTAAGATGTGAATCCTTTGATTGGTAGATCCACGCAAAACCAGACCAGCATTCTTTTCTTCAATATATGGTCCATCAACAAGAACTGCAATATAAGGCAGAATATCATTTGCTAGTGAGTTTGTTGCTGTGAATTCCTCGCGGGTATATCCAGTATAGACTAAAATGTCCTCAGAAATATCATGAAGTTTCTTTAATAAATCAAGCAATTCTGATGCTTGATCCAGTGGTTCACCGCCAGAAATAGTAAATCCATCAATTGTATGGTCTGTAGCGAGTCTCTTAATCAGTTCTAAAAGCCTATCAACTGATATCTCATATTCTTCTTTCTGATTCCACAACTCCGGATTACTACAACCTTTGCAGGCGCGTTTACAACCACAGAGCCATATACCAACTCTATTACCAGGACCCAAAACTTTTACGGGATACAATATTCTTGCTACATTCATCTGTCCACCTTGAAAGTCAAATAAGCAGCAAGTTCTTGTCTCTCGCCATTAATCACTTTGCCACCAAGGCCAATCTCATCGCCTTCTTGCAATGCGGTCGGTACATCATTGTCAATGGGCTTATCGTTTACAAATGTTCTGTTTGTGGCACTCAGGTTTTCAATAAAAACCTTTCCAGCAACTATCGTCAATTTTGCGTGCTGACGACTAACATATGAACGCTGTTTCAAATAGTCCTTCAATTCGGCTTCCCGGCCTATAATCACAACTGGCGTATCAAAAGATTGAGAAAAATCACCACTAATTGAATCTAAAGAATATGAAAACTTCTTCTCTTCATGTTTCGTAGGCCGAATATCTGAAATATCCTCTCCACATGTTTTACATTTTCGAGCTTGTGGAGGATTAATCGCACCACATTCACAAACTCTCGCCAAAGTTCCTTGCGATGCTGGTGGTTCTGTGGGAAGTTCCTTTTGAGCCTCTTCAAGAGCAGCATCCACAATACGAACTCCTGTTAGATCACATTCACACTTTCGACACTCTAGCAAAACAGGCAGGTTGTTCTCACCACAGGAAGGGCAAACTTTATATTTCTCCAAAGCCATTACTCATTCTCCCTTCGCATTGTTTTTGTGGCAGAACGCTTTTTCCTTCTTCTCGTTGCCATTTCAGTAATTTGTTTACTACTGTGAATTTGATAATCGTTTACATTAATGATTGCTGCATATTCTGCAGCAGGAGGCGACATTTCAATACGCGTTCCCACAATGACGCCCTTTTCCTTTAGTCTTCTTTCAATCTCTGCAAACTCACCGCAAAAGGTTTCCATATCTTCCGTTAATTCTCCCACCTCTTCTTCATTGGGGAGCCGGTCTTCATGAGCTATGCCACCAAGTTCCATTGCTATTTGACCATCCGAAGAAAAGGTGACATTGACGGCAGTACCTTCATCAAAAGAATACAATTCATTTCTAAATTTCTTTCCGCTTTTCTTCTTTACTTCGCGGGAACCCAACAGTTCATATCCCATTTCGGAAAGAACCTCTTCCACACAATCACTGATATATTCCTGTTCGCGCTGTTTGACCGCTAACAACTCTATCCTTTCAACTTCTTTTTCTATTGTTTCAATCTCTGCAGATCTAAACAAATCAACATTGGACTGGACTCCGGTCAATTGACAAAGCACCTCATATCTATCAAGGAGATCTTTACGCAACTTTTCTTCTTCTTTTTTCTGCTCCTTGATAAGAGAACTTTTCGCTTCGAGAGCTCTAATAGTTAAACTAGAGAAGGTATGTAGATAATCTATGGACACAATACGCCCAAGCGAATTCATTGCCTCCCCAATCTCTTCTTTCAAAGAATTAGGACATTCTTTATCAAGAAACATTGCCTTCAACTTTGCTTCCAGCTCAGTTCGCTCCGTCTCCAAAGCATCCACTTCAACTGGAGCGCTGAAGTCCAAATAAACATATGCTGCAAGGTCCTCCGCTATACTATCTTGTGCCGTATTTTCAAGTTTTTCCACAACAACAGTAGCTTGCTGGATTGGTTTCTCTATCTCTTTTTGTAGAGCTTCAACATTCTGCTTAATCTTCCTGATCGCAGCAAGCTGTTGTTTTTTCTCAGCAAGAGCTTCCTCGCTAATTTGATATTTTTCACTCAAATGAGGTCGATGAGATTGAAGATCCATAAGCAATTCGGTTGACTCCTTCTCTATGACACCCAGCATTTCTTGCAAGGACGCCACACAGTTACCATCAACCTCACAGCGCTCATTCAAAAGTTTTAGCCGTGTGAGCAACTCCTCGATAGTTCCTCTACATCCTAATATGTATGAAACACCTAACTCAATTTGATTAGCACACGATATGCTTTGCTGTTCACAGCGCATTTGTCCGTTGACATTAGCCCGTGCCCAGCCAGATAATTCATAAACAGATATTTTAGGACCACTCATCCAAATCACCTCAACTCAACTATTCATTCATCAACATTCGCCACTTATCAATTTCTTTCTTCTTGCCAATCGCAATTAGCCATGTCTCAAGCTGCACATCTAAATTGCCATCATAATCAACAAGTCTATGACATAAGGTCTCAAATTTATCGAAAGACAAATCCAAACACTCTCTCATGTATCCTGCCAGTTCGCCAACTGTACGGAACTGCTGGTTATCCAGCAGCAATAATTTTTGTCCTGACAAGGTATATGCCATATAATAATAGGTGCGAAGCAAATCCGAATGTTTGCCTTTCTCTAATACATAAGAATCTTCAATGGCTGCCGTAGCCTTTTTAAGAGCTTCATTCTTTGGAGACACCTGCATTACATACTGAGTTAAAAGTTTTTCATTCAAAACGCTTTCATAATACTTGTACTGAGATTTATCGTGTTTCCAAAGCTTTTCGAGAACATCTCGGCCAAATGCGGGAAGACTTTCATACACTTCACCCTTCCAATAGAAGCCCTTCAATTTCGGGTTCAAGCGATACAGCAGTTTCCAAAAAATAATATCATCTTTTCCATTAGAGCGGCTGGCTTCCTCTTCAGCTTCCATGCATTTTTTCGCTGCCTCTTGATCAAAAACTCGAAAATGTGCTGATAAAAGGCCTCGGAAAAGATGTTTCTTTCCTTCGTTCCAGTTCTTTGCCAGAGACGCAGCAAGCCCTTCTATGCTGGTTATTTCTTCGTTTAGGAAATGGTAAATAGGCATATTTCCTTTGCCTACATTTCCAATTCCTTCACCAGGGATGATAAGGCTTTCACCGTTGATCCACTTTACAACCTCTTCGTATGTCCAGCGGCGATTTGGATTGTTTTTGTTTTTGCGATAACTGATATCATAATATGTCAATGCAGAAATAAAATCTTGCAAAAGCACGGGCATGCTTTCCGGAAACGGTATTCTTTGAACGGATACATATTGTTCAATCTCTTCCGGTTGCATATTTGCATATGGAGTATATCCACAAAAAAGCTCAAACAGCGTTATGCCAAAAGAGTAATAGTCAGATCCCTCATAAAAAATATTCTTAAAAGTCTCTGGTGCTGAATACTCAGGTGTCATGCCTGTTTTCGTCACAAGAAGAGTATGTTTATCATCAACAGCGGAACTGATTCCAAAATCGATAATGGACACAGTTTTACCATCATCATTTAACATAATATTAGATGGTTTAAGATCTTTGTGAATAATTCCTGCCTGATGGATCGCATGTAGCCCCTCATTAATGTTGGGAATAATACTTTCAACCAATTCCTCATAGTTAAATGTTTTTCCTTGCAAACTTCCATTTTTGTAGTAAGGAATAATTTCTACAGGAAAACCATTATGTTTTGCTGTTTCATGAAGCTTTGCAACATAAGGTGAATTGATGCTCAGTAACGCCTTAATCACATCTTCCTTGATTGCGAATTTCCTCTTGTAAATCTTCGCAATATACTTTTTCCCATCATTCGAGCAAATATACAAATCAGCTTCTCCAGAGGCAACCTCCAATCGTTCTTCAATTGTATACTTGTCGCAAATTATTGTTCCGCGATCAATCAAATCCTCTTGTCTACTGATAGAGTCGATTTGATTGCCATACTGCTGGACGAGCTCTGAATTAATCGCAGTCGGTGCTGATTCTATGATATTAGGATTAATTACTGTACGATTATCCACCTTTAAACACCTCCAACCACAGTAACCTTATCGTCGATTACATTAATTTTCTCATTTGCAATCAGTTTTTCAAGAGCTCTTGCCATTGCTACATTGATTTTCTCACCGCGTCTTGAATATCCAATTGCCCTTGTTGTTTCTTCAATGAGTGCTTTTGTGCTAAGTCCAAATGTGTTAGAAGCAACAGCTATCATAGCAAGCCCCAATTCATCTGTAGAAATAAGGTTAATCGCTCTTTGATTGTATCCATCCTCAGGAATACGCACTTTGAGATTATCAAAACCTTTAAGGGTGACAAAATCATCTTTAATCTCCAGCCGTTGTCTGCCCGCTGTGGTATTCATTGCCATATCAACCATGCGACGCACCAGACTCGTTACCTTTTGATTACCAAAAGCACCCGCCATTCTCTGGTACAACAAATCCTTATGTATCGGCTGCTCAATACCGACAATATAAACTATCCTTGTTAATACTTCGGTCATATTGTCGTATGTGTTTGGCATTGGTGCATCCCACCAATTGGCCTCCACATAGCGTTCAAATCCATACGGATTATCCTCGTCGCAATTAATGCCACCACGGTTTTGTGTACCTTTATAAGATTCCTCCGTAACTTCTTCAACCATACTAGACAAATCTTCTTGCAATAATTTCTTCTGCTCAGGTTCTTCAATTTTAACAGCAGTATGTTCGGATGCATCCTGTATAAACGAGAGGAGTTTAGCTCCTTCCACCTCGGGATTAATATACCACTCTGCAGACCATACTCTGTACATATTCCAACCCATGGAATTCAGCACAGATCTTCTCAGATGATCTCTATCTCGTGCTGTATGAGCAGAAACATAAGAGTAACCATCACACTCAATACCTGCAATATATTTGTCTTCATCGTTACGATCCACAACGGCAATATCAATACGATAACCAGAACAACCAACATACTTTTTGATAGTATATCCATTCTTTTCTACAAATTCCCCAACCATATCGACAAAGCGATCCTGCCCTTGTACATTTCTAGACGAGGCTAACGCAACTGCGCCATTCATAGCAAACTCAATGTACGAGCGTAACATTCTGATGCCTTCTGATTCTGTTCTGGAAAGATCAATATCGGAAGGAAGAATAGAACTAATAAGCTTTATGTTTCGCTTTGCTCTAGTAATCGCAACATTTAGTCTTCGCTCACCGCCTTGGTGTCCAAGAGGGCCAAATCGCATGTGCATCGGGCGCCCAGATTCCTTTTGATCCTTTGTTTGCGCATAACAAATACTAAAGAAAATCGTGTCGCGTTCATCGCCCTGAACATTTTCCAGATTCTTTACAAAGAACTCTTCTTCATTACCTTCCTTGAAGAAGAATTCATATTCCGGATTTTGCTCTCTAAACCGCTGCACTTCCAAAGAAATCTGTTGCTGTTGCTTTTCGCTGAAGGCAATGATTCCCAGGGATCTGTCCGGATGCTTATCAATATGCTTCTTGATTAATTCAACACACCGCTTAGCCTCTGCAACATTACAGTTTCTACCGCCGCCTTCATAATATCCATCTTCAACATATTCGAACTCAACACCACAATCCTCTTCGTGTTCCACGCTACTTGGGAAAGTGACCAATTCATTCTTGTATATCTCTTGATTAGAAAAGGCAATGAGATGCTCGTGCTTGCTTCTATAATGCCAAAGCAATGTACGATTTGGCAGCACACTTGCGGTTTCTTCCAGAATAGAATCGTAAACAATATCTTCGTATTCATCATCAGAATCAAAAGCGTCGGAATCATTGCTTGTACTCGTAGCAAAGAAATTTGTAGGAGGCAACTGTTTTGTATCACCAGCAATGATAACCTGCTTTCCTCTGAAAATAGCACCAATTGCATCTTGTGGGAATATCTGTGAAGCCTCATCAAAAATAACCATATCAAATTGGTAGGAGTCTGCTTCAAGGAAATAAGCCACAGACAAAGGGGACATCATCAAACATGGTTTTAATGTCAGCAACAAATTGGGAATTGATCTAAAGAGCATTCTCAAAGGCATAATGCGACGCTTTTTTCCCATTTCTCTTTGAAGCACCTGCAACTCATCTTTTGCTGTTGTGACTCTGTTGGTATCAGGAAATCTGCTAATTATTTTCTCGCGGATTCTCATCTGTGCAACAGATAGCTGCTTAGTATCCAATTCCACAAAGCGTTCCAGCTTCGCCTCTTGAGTTCTTCTACGGAAACTTTGGACAGCCGGAGATTTATCCATTGCCATAGTAATCCAGAGTTTATAAAACTGTTTTTCAAAACAAGCCTTAATTTCACTTGCCGGAACTACACCTTCGGAAATCAAATCAACATATTTCTTTAGTCCTGCATTAACACACTCAGCAGTTGTTTCTCGATAATCAATCCACTGGTCCAAAGAATTGACATTGCTTCGGCAAGCAGAAACTTTCTCATTGATTCTTGCAATTTCACTTTGTTGCAAGGAAGCTCCATATTCAAACAACGAAGCAAAGTAGCTAATAGGCTCTTCTACTGGAGCAAGAAGAAGTCTTATATCTGTAGTTGCAGCTTCCAGATTGTTTCTTTCCGCTTCACTATTACAGTATGTACGGATAAATCCGGGCGCAGCAATGCTGAAGCTGTTGTTTTCAAACAAAGAATTCACAGCTTCAATATCATCAATTAGTTCTGCCCACTTAGTGTCAATTCCAGCATAGCGCTCTCCAAACAAAAACACTAAGCTGTCTTCATTTTGTGCCAGTGACAGTCTATAGTTTCTTGCACTATTAGCCGTATTAATGTTTTCAACAAGCTCTGCCATTGCATCTTCGCAGGTGGCAAATCTCCGTATATATTCAACGGAAGAATTCAGTCCATTAGTATGCTTGCTCAAGAACAGAATCCTCTGTAGTATTTCGTCATTCGTAGTTGCAAAAACAGGATCCTTAAAGTCTGAGGAAATATTATTGAGTTTAACAGAAAGTGAATCTAGCCTTTCCTCTAAAAGTACACTTACAGCAGATGCAATCTGTTCTAATTGGTCAGAATGAACATCCTTATTGCTTAAGATATTAATAAGAACTTCGGGCACTCCAGTTTCTCCAAAGCAATTCTTCAACTTTCGGACCATATCAAAGGCATCTAACAAGCTTTGCCACGGGGTATCCACATCATCATAACGTGAACCCAAAACCACATCAAAACGATGCTTATTTTCTTCAAACCATAGCTGTTCTGCTTTGAATGCCTTGATTTGCTGTAGCAGGGAAATAATCATTGCATCATTGATTTTTCCACCGATTGTTCTGCAAACAGCTCGAATAGTTTTAATGTCCTCTTTGTATGCTGCTTTGAATATCTTAAAGAAATTCACATACTCTGTTTTGAAACGCAACAGCATTCCGTCAACATCGATTTTGAAGACATCTTCTTCCCATTGATCCAAAATAGCTTTTTTGATACCCAGGTATGTTTGTGCATGGGACTGTCCTTGGGTAATCAATTTTTTAGCCTCGGCTGCTATCTCGTCATTAAACCATTCACGCTTAACGGTATTTGTGTTAAGCACAGCCCTGGCAACAGCTCCTGTCTCTTTGATTGCATTGAAGTTTTCACCAAAATTGATACCTAACATAGATTTTATACATACATAAGCGTTATACACTTCATTCCATTCTTGTTCAAGTGAATTTGCGTATACTTTAAGCTGGCTAATGCCTCCAATAATGTCTGCTTCGGAAGACTTTTTATAGTTACCGCACTTTCTGATGTTGTCTAGTGATTCTCGGACAGAATCTATCCAAGCCTGTAAATCTTCATCCAAAATACTCTCCACAAACAAAGCTTTCACTTTGTCAAGGCATGCCAAATACTGCTGCTGTTTTTCTTTTTCTTCTACAGCAACAGTGCGAAGTTTATGACGCCGCTGGACCTGTGCCCATTCCTCAGGGAACAACGGAGCGACAACAAACATTTCCAAAAACTCCGCCATCTTTTTGGCCCCACTAAGGGTACGTTCTCCAGACAGGCCGAGACGGGCATGAATTTCATGTAGAGTGTCATTAAGCTTTGCAAGCTGGTCTTCGAGCAAGTGGGTTTTTTGTATAAAACTGTTTTTTAAGCTTTGACTTGCTTGGGTAATTGTTGTTCCGTTCCACGGATGTTCTTCTAGCTTCATTCCCAGCGCTAAAAGAGCTTTTTCCATATTTGCAACACAATACATCATGGCATTATATTGGGAAGAAGTCACAGAATGAATATCGTCAATTTCAAACTGGATTTCCGGAACAGAATCCAAAATAGAATATTTACCAAAGGCGGTATATAAGCTTTCTCCCAATGGTTCAATTTCACTGTGGAGCTCTTCTGCATATGCATTAAGATGTTTGCGATCATGGAAAAGTTCATCCAGCTCTATAACAACAGAATCCTTAACTCTCTGGTGCGGAAGTTTTAGGTTGGCTCCAATGTTTTCCAGAATATCTTTTTTGTTTGCTTTGTGGCTATGGAGAGCTAAGCAGAAATCCTCCAGTTGCACTTCAGTTAATCTCTTCAAAACAACTTGAAGGGCGGCGGCCTTTTCAGAAACAAACAAGATTTTCTTTCCATCAGCCAATCCTTCGGCAATAATATTAGTAATTGTCTGACTCTTGCCTGTACCAGGAGGGCCTTGCATAACGAAGCTAACCCCCATCTTAGATAGTAAAATTGCTTCTTGCTGACTTGAGTCTGCGTTAACCACTTGATACCAATCGCGGGGTGAAACATCATCAAAGGCAAAATTCTGATATGATGCAGGAATTTGATTTGCTGAAGATACATCTCCCGCGATAGCCCTCAAAGTAGGACTACTCATCATTCGGGCACGGTGATTGTTGAGATCATGGTACATGCTGATCTTCAAAAAGGACAACAAACCCATGCTCACTTCACGGATAATTTTCCATCCTCGCTTGTCAACAATCTCTTCAATCTGCTGCAAATATTGCTGGATTGATGACTCATCCTTCAACTCAAATGTAGGCAAATCTAAACCATACTGCTCGTTGAACAAATAGTCCAGCGTAGGATTTACCTCAATTTCGTCATCATACCGACTCAGTGTGTACGGAGAGTGTATGGATTCTAATCCAAGTGTTACCGGCATCATCAGTAATGGAGATTTGAGCCATGGAGAAGAATCCTTGCTATTTTCTTTCCACTCGACAAAACCAAATGATATGTACAAAATGTTTGTACCTTGTTCATCCTTGGCTAACTTAGCTTTATTTCTTATATTGCGTAGTGTTCTTTGCCTTTCGACAATAGAGCCTTCCGTTTTAATGTCTCCAACATGAACAGGGAGAGGATAAGACAATGTTTCCAGCAACGAAAGAACAGAAAATGTTCTTAAATCCGAATCCTTATCAATCGGTCTTTGGAATGTAAGTTCCTCTTCACCAATAGCCAATCTGTTAAACAGTTCAGAAAAACCCGGTTCAATAATCCGCAAAGTGGAAAGTTTTGTCTCTCGATAATTAATCATTCGATTGCGCTTACCAAGATCCAATAGCTGATGCTTCCAAAAATCAATTCGTTTATCTAATGTTTCCAGATCATCTGCTCTAACATGGATACCATCCATTGCATCAGGAAGTTTTTTTCCATCAAAAGCATTTTCAACATGCTCAACACTTGCTTCTCCCCTCTGAGTTGACTCCACCGTTGACGTTATTGTTTCAACTGGAGAATCATTTCTTACCACTCGTCCCTCTGGAGCAAAGTTTTCTGTTTTGCCTGCTTCGACAGCAGCCTGCTGCGTCTGAGTAGTAGACGCAGGAACTGGAGTAGATTCAACAGCTCGAACCGGAACCTGGTTTTGTTGTGCTCTCACTTCGTTTATCCTCTTTGCACTCAAATAATTCTCTTTGGCAGCATCGTTGTAAGATGCTGGGTTGGATGAATACCGGCTGAACGCTGATACCCATTGTGTATTCCCCAAAGTAGAGCAACGCGTAAAAGCGTTGTTGCAAACAGGACAAGTATGAGGTTTTGCCAAATTTATATAACTGTTATTAGAAAATCCATTAGCAATAATTTGTCTACTTATTCTTGCACAAATAGGGCAAATGACCGTAGGAACTCTTGAACCGTTTGAACAATTTAAGATGATTAAATCCACCATATTAATACCTCATCACCTCTAAAAAAATGGTTCTTATTGTTGTAATCAATCAGAAAACTAATCGTTCTCTATGACTTCCATCAAGTCTCCTAGGTCACAATGAAAAATCTTACAAAGGCGAAGCATGACTTCCATTGAAACGACGCGGTCTTGATTAAGTTTTGTCATAGTATATTGCGAAAGTTCAGCCGCCTTCGCAAGTTCACTTTTTTTCATTTTGTTAGTTATCATAATAGTCCACAGTTTATCATATCTAACTATCATGCTCTTCCTCCTATATGTAAAATTTAATCTACTTTCAGCTAGATACAAAAATACATGATATAGTATATCACAGTTCTCGTAAAGCTTCAATGTATTTTATCGAACTAACAAGAATTACACTAGAATGTGTCGATTTAAATCATCACCTAAAGTGAAAACATCCCACACCAGGCCGCGAAAACCCAGTGCGGGGTGCAAGGTCTTAATATGCCGGGATACCGTATCCCAGGATCTCATAATGTCCGACCCCATAGCTGCGCTGTGCACAGGAATCGCCGGAGTCGCCCTCAGCGGTGTAAACTCAACAGTTATCGATAGTTTTAGCTTCAGTACAAAATAAAAATAGGCAAAAAAATAGAACCCCATGAGTTCTCGACTCATAGGGCTCTCACTGCATTTAGTTTTCATTTAGTGCAAGCGATTGCGATTTGCATGTTTTTGTCGTGAATACCGGCGACAAAATGGAGAGGTTTGGAGAAAAAATTGGATAGTCACCACACCATATCGCAAAATCAATCGCAATAAACCGTTATAAGGGGACCTGCAGGGACTTAATTTAGTCCAAAGGCTTCATGGTAGGGAACAGCAATACGTCCCTTATGGAATAGGAATCTGTAAGGAACATCACAAGTCTGTCTATACCTATTCCCAGACCTCCGGTAGGAGGCATTCCTATCTCCAGGGAGTTTACGAAATCATCATCCATTGCATATGCTTCGTCGTCTCCCAGCTCCTTTTCATTAGCCTGCTGCTGGAATCTTTCCAGCTGGTCTATTGGGTCGTTAAGCTCTGAATAGGCATTACCCAGTTCCCTTGCAAACACAAAGGCCTCAAACCTTTCGGTAAGCTCTGGGTGACCCTTTTTCTTCTTTGTAAGAGGCGAAACCTCTATTGGATAATCTAAAATAAAGGTTGGTTGTATCAGGTGCTCCTCAGCGTATGCCTCAAAGGCTGCATTTAATAGATCTCCCTTGGAGCAGTCTCCAAGCTTCTTCTTCAGCTCATCTAATACCTTTGGAAGCTGCTTTTTAACAACCTCTCTTGCTTCATCATCTGTCTTTATCTCGTTAAAGTCCACACCTGCATACTGCTTTACTGCATCATGCATGGTAAGCCTTCGCCAAGGCGGCTTAAAGTCAATCTCAGTACCCTGGTAGGTTATCTTGGTAGTTCCATTAACCTCTGTGCAGCAATATGCACACATGTTTTCCATAAGCTCCATCATTCCATTATAGTCTGTATATGCCTCATATAGCTCTATCATGGTAAACTCAGGGTTATGCCTTATATCTATTCCTTCATTTCTGAAGTCCTTACCTATTTCATAAACCCTTTCAAAGCCTCCAACTATAAGCCTCTTCAGGTAAAGCTCGGTGGCTATCCTTAGGTGTAGGTCTATATCCAAGGCATTGCTGTGGGTCATAAAGGGCCTTGCAGCAGCTCCACTGGCAATAGTGGAAAGTATTGGTGTCTCAACCTCTATATAATTTCTGTCGTCCAGGAACTTTCTTATAGCCTTTATTATCTGGGTTCTCTTATAGAAGGTATCCCTTACCTCAGGATTCACTATAAGATCCACATATCTCTGCCTGTACCTTAAATCAGGGTCCTTAAGTCCATGCCACTTCTCCGGAAGAGGCTTTAAGGATTTGGTAAGCAAAACAAAGTCCTTAACATGTATGGATATTTCCCCAGTCTTTGTCTTAAATACCATGCCTTCAACACCGATAATATCTCCCAGATCCAACGTTTTAAAAAACTTAAGCTTTTCCTCACCTACATCATCAATTTTAATATACATCTGAAGCTTTCCATATCTGTCATGTATATCACTGAAGCCGGCCTTTCCATGAACCCTCTTGGACATAAGCCTTCCAGCAACCCTTACATCCTTACCCTCAAGCTCCTCATAGTTATCCTTTACATCCTTTGAGGTGTGGGTTCTATCATACTTAACTATCTCAAATGGGTCCTGGTCTTTATTCTTCAACTCATCCAGCTTCTGCCTTCTCTGCATTATAAGCTCATTGTATTCATTCTCGAGCTTTTCTATTTCCACCTGATTTAATTCATCATTTGCCATATTGTACCCCCGGTTATTTATTTGCCTTTATGGTCTCTACTTTCTCTTGATTTCAAGAACCTTAAACTTTCTTATTCCTTCTGGAACCTGTATTTCAACAATTTCTCCAACCTTGTGTCCTAAAAGTCCTCTTCCTATTGGTGACTCATTGGATATTTTCATCTGGATGGGGTCAGCCTCAGCAGAGCCAACTATAGTAATCTCCATCTCATCATCGTACTCTATCTCATTAACCCTTGTAGTTGCTCCTACGGAAATAACATCCGTCTTAACATCATCCTCATCAATAATCTTCGCATTTTTAAGCATATTTTCAAGGGTTGCAATTCTTCCCTCAACAAATGCCTGCTCGTTTTTCGCCTCATCGTATTCTGAGTTCTCACTAAGATCTCCAAATGAAAGAGCAGTCTTTATCTTCTGGGTGACTTCCTTTCTCCTGACTGTTTTAAGCTGTTCAAGCTCATCCTCAATCTTTTTTAATCCCTCATATGTAAGTATGACCTGCTTGCTGTTTTCGCTCATTTTACGAATCCCCTCCATTATTTTTTCGCAATTCCCTGATGTTACACAACAGAGATCATGGCGCTAGGCTTATTATAAGCTTGCTTTCTCAAGCATTTTTAATTATTTAACATATACATAACTAATATAATATAAGCACTATAAAGGTTTCTTTACAGTGCTCTAAGCCTCCGATTCATTAGATGATATTATAAAGCACTACCAGTTTAATGTCAACAATTTTATTGCTTGTATTATATATACTATGTACTACCTTTTCAAAACAACCTTACCTTGCTGCATAATTGCATCAACAAAGAAGCCTTCTCTCTCTGCCATATTCCATATTCTATCCTTTCCAATGCATGACAGATATCCTTGTACAGCTTCCTCCCGCAGGCCCCCCATGTCTTTATAGGCAATACCTACATCATCAAACCACCGGCCTGATTGCTTAGGCTTTGGAAACCTCATAAGAAGTGTTGGCCGGTCCTTAGTTAAAAGCTGTGTATAGTCATCATTGTCAGCTGCAAGTATCACCGCATCAGCCCTTTCTGAGGCTTTTATAGGGTCCTCTACTACGGCTGCCGAAATTCCATACTCTATCATGGCCTTCTCCGCAATATCCATAAGCCTCCCTTTGTTTTCCTTGGTAACAAGAAGTATTCTTCTGGCTATAGGGCATAACAGTTTAAATGCACACATACCTTCGTAGGTAGCTCCATCTCCTATTACCACCTCGCCCAGCCTCAGGTCACAACCTAAGCTTACGCTGTAGTAATCCAGTGCCCTAATCAGCAAAGAATAGTAGCACAGTTTGGAATAGTTTATATTATAATCCCTCGAAACTACTATCTTAGAAATTCTGCCTGCCATTTTCTTTGCCTGACGGAGTTTTAAAGCTTCATTTTCTTCAGATACATTTATCCAGGTATAGTCTATATCTTCAATACTATCCTTTATTGTTTCAGGTGGCAAAATATACCTTAGAAAGCTGCTTTTTCTTTTCCCCTCTGTGTATTTTTCCTTGGAGATAACGGCAAAGCCCTGCATGTTGTTCTTCCTGTCATTGCTATATAATAGAATATATGACGTAGTTTAATCATTATTCGTAGCTTTGTAATTCAACAGAAGCTTTCTTATCTGCTCCTCGTCCTCCAGTTTATTTATCTCTTGTCTCAGCTGTGCTGCCCCTTTCATTCCCTTTAGGTACCATCCCAGCTGTTTCCTCATTTCAAACATTCCTTTATGACCCTTATTGCTACATACCATATCAAAATGCCTTAGTGCCATATCTATCCTCTCAGAAACAGATGGCTCGGGAATCAGCTCACCAGTGGTTAAATATGTGCAAACTCTTTTGAATATCCAAGGGTTCCCAAGGGCTCCTCTGCCAATCATTATTGCATCGCAGCCTGTTTCATCAAAAAGAGCCTTTGCCTCTAATGGTCCTGTCACATCTCCATTTCCAATAACAGGTATGGATACGGCTTTCTTCACCTTAGCAATTATATCCCAGTCAGCCCTGCCCTCATACATCTGAGCCCTTGTCCTTCCGTGCACAGCAACTGCAGAGGCTCCAGAGTCTTCTATCATTCTGGCGAACTCTACTGCATTAACAGACTCCTCATCCCAGCCCTTTCTTATTTTAACGGTAACCGGCACCCTGGAGTTCTTTACCACGCTGCTTATCACCTGGCTTGCTAGCTTAGGATTTTTCATAAGTGCCGATCCATCACAGTTCTTTATTACCTTCGGGGCAGGGCATCCCATGTTTATATCCACAATAGCGACCTTAGGATCAAGACTTACCTGGGCAGCAGTTTTTCCCATGACCTCAGGGTCCGAGCCGAATATCTGAAGGGCAGCAGGAGCTTCTCTTTCGTCTATGTCCATAAGTTTTTCTGTTTTCTGACTTGAATAATATAATCCTTTGGAGCTTACCATTTCAGTATACACCAGCCCGCAACCCATCTCTTTGCATAAAACCCTGAAGGTCTTGTCTGTAACACCCGCCATAGGGGCAAGAAAAATATTGTTTGATGGTATGTATTTACCTATTTTCATGCTATCACCTATCTGTTCTTTTCATAAAGTATTCTTAGTCCCTCTAATGTAAGGAAAGGATGAACCTCATTTATAGTAGTGCTTTCTGATGCTATCATCTTTGCCATACCTCCAGTTGCAACCACATAAGGCTCCTTTTCTCCTAAGCCCTTCATTTCCTCCTTCATTCTTCCTACAATATAGTCTACCTGTCCTATATATCCATACACAATTCCAGCCTGCATACTCTGTATTGTATTTTTGCAGATTACATTTTGGGGCTTAACTATATCAATCCTTGGGAGCTTGGCAGCCTTTGCAAACAGTGATTCGGCGGCAATTTTTACACCAGGGACTATGGCCCCACCGTAATAGTCTCCATTTTCACCAACTGCACAGAAGGTTGTGGCCGTTCCCATATCTATTATAACCAATGGGCGCTTATAAATTTCTATTGCAGCTACAGCATTCACAATCCTGTCTGCTCCCACCTCTCTGGGGTTATCATATTTAATATTAATTCCAGTTTTAACCCCAGGGCCGACTACAATAGGCATAAGCTTAAAGTATTTCCTTATACCATGTTCAAGAGAATACATTATGTTAGGCACTACGGAGGAAACTATTACTGCCTCCACCTTCTTATAGTCAAGCTCAGACCTTTGGAACAGCTCCAATATAAGTATTCCAAACTCATCTGCAGTCCTGCTTTCACCTGTTGAAAGCCTCCAGTCCGCCATAAGCTTTTTCCCCTCATAAACTCCCGCTACAATATTTGTGTTTCCCACATCGAAAACTAAAAGCATTTTATCACTCCCATTACCTTTCTTCTATATGAATCTTCCATCCCTATATCATTAAAGTCTTCAGACCATAAACTGTTTCCCAGCTTTAATGCCCGCTTTGATGCAGGCATTTTAATAATAACATATATTATATTCATAATATATCAGATTTAAACCTGTGGTATTTTATAAAGTCCCCTTACGGAAACATCTCCACTGATTACTCTTGTGGTTTCTCCGCTATCAAGCCTTACAATAAGTGCCCCCTGGTCATCCATATTCAGTGCCACCCCTTCCCATACGCTGTCAGCGGCCATAAGCCTTACTCTTTTTCCAATCAGAACCGAGTATTTCTCTAACATTGGAACCATGGGCTTAAGTCCTTCCTTCTTGTATAATTCATAGCTTTTCTCAAAGCAGTTAAGTATAGAAGCCATTATCCTTTTTCTACTTAAGGCTTCTCCCTTATGAATCCTAAGGGATGTAGCAATATCACAAAGCTCCTGTGGAAAGGATAGCTGGTTTATGTTCATCCCCATTCCCACCACAATATAGTTAATTCTATCCAGCTCTGCATTCATCTCCGTCAGTATTCCGCAGAGCTTCTTATTATCAAGTACAATATCGTTTGGCCATTTTATACCCGTCCTTATACCTGTTTCCTTCTCTAAGCCCTGTACAATTGATAGTGCCAGCACTGGTGTTATTGAAAAAGCACTTTCAGGGCTTACAGGGGGCTTAAGAAGTATTGATGCGGCAATGCTGTTGCCTTTGGTAGTTGCCCAGCTTCTGCCCTTCCTTCCCCTTCCTGACTGCTGCTCCTCAGCTATTATTATCAGCCCTTCCTCAGCACCCTTGGCTGCTTCCTTTTTAACCTGGTCATTGGTTGAGCCGGTGGTATCTAAATATATAATCCTTCTTCCAATATATCGGGTTTCAAGATACTGCCCTACCTCTACCTCTGACATCACATCGGGGGATGATACAATCCTATAGCCATTCCGTGTTCTAGCCTCTATTTTATAGCCCTCGCTCTCCAGCTGCTTTATTATCTTCCAAACCGCTGCCCTGGATACTCTAAGGCTGCGGCTTAGCTCTTCACCCGAGACATATCCACCGCCTTCCAGCAGTTTTTTTAGTATTTCATCCTTCAATTGCACCACCACCAAAACATTTTCCTATAAGACTCCCTGATCTGCAGCCTGGCTATTACCCAGGAAATGTGCTGCAAATAAGTAGTTCGAAGCATTTATTTTCTTCCAGTCCTGCATTCAATATACCTTTGTATTGCAGCGGCATTGGGCTTAAATATCTCTGAAGGAAGACTGTCTATTGAAAAAAAACCCAGCTGCTTTACCTCATCATTATCACATCTAAGGGTTCCCTTATACCTTCTGCATATATATACCATGTCAATGTTAGATACCTGGTCCCCATTAGGATAAACATGATGCATCTCAGGACCTGAAAATACCCCCAAAAACTCCAGTTCTTCAGCTATTAGTCCGGTTTCCTCATAAAGCTCCCTTTTAGCTGCATCCTCTACCCTCTCGTCAAGCTCCACAGAACCTCCTGCATAAGCCCAGCTTGGCTCATCTGTTCTTAGCTGAAGCAGTATTTCCCCTTCTGCATTTTCTACTATTATACTGGCTCCACACTGCAGTATAGGCCTTGTGCCAACCAGCTTCCTCATGTCCATAATATAACCTGACATTATAAGCACCTCTCATACAATCTGAAACGATCCAGTCCATAACTGCTGTACCCAAGGTCTGCTGTTCCTGCATATGAAAAGCCAAGCTTCTCATAAAGCTTAATTGCTGGACTGTTCTTTTCGTACACATCCAGCCTTAATGCCTTCATGCCATCTCTTCTGCCCTGTTCTATGGAAAACTGCATAAGACCCTCTCCAATTCCCTTTTTTAAATAATAAGGCTCTACTGCCAGTGTATGTATAACATAGATTTTACAATAATCCTCGTTTGAAGTCCAATTAACAGAACCATATCCATTCTCAGGCTCATGATTTAATATTATAGAGCCTGCAATTTTCCCATGGTCCAATGCCACATACAGGCTGTCCTCTGATATACCTTTAAGTGCATCCTCACGTATAGGATATATCCCCTTTTTCCATCCAGGATAGTTCACCGTAGCTGCCAGATAATCATTAAGACTGTCATAGAGCTGCGTTATTTCTTCAATATGGCCTATACCTGCCTTTTCTATTTTAATATTCATAAGCTTTCCTCCCGCCTATGCACAAGTATTGCTGGAGCACATTTTCTATATTATAGTAAAACCCTCCCACATGCAATGGTAGATTCACTAATCCGCTGCACTGTTTTATTCTTAAAAAGGACGGTTTTCCTAAGAAAACCGCCCCTATAGCTATGCTATACTTACCTCGTTAAATACTGCTTCAAACTCATCTGCATCAAGCTTCTCTTTTTCAAGAAGTGCCTCTGCAACCTTATGGAGCTTATCCATATGATCCTTCAGCATGTTTTCAGCTGCTTGATATCCTTCGCTTATGATTCTCTTTATTTCCTTGTCTATTTGAGCAGCAACCTCTTCACTGCAGTTCCTTGACTTGGTGAAATCCCTTCCAAGGAACACTTCGTCGTGTCCTGAGCCAAACTCTACAGGTCCTATAAGGTCGCTCATGCCATATTGGGTAACCATCTTCCTGGCCAGCCCTGTGGCTCTTTCAATATCGTTGCTGGCACCTGTACTTATATCGTCCAGTACAAGCTTTTCTGCAACCCTGCCTCCAAGCATGATTGCAATAAGCTCCTCAAGCTCCCTCTTTGTAGCATAGCTCTTATCCTCCTTGGGAAGGGATGCAGTATATCCTCCTGCCATACCCCTTGGAACTATGCTTACCTCGTGTACAGGATCTGCCAATGGGAACAGCCTTCTTACCACTGCATGGCCTGCCTCATGGTAGGCTGTAAGCTTTCTATCATGCTCTGTCTGAACCCTGCTCTTTTTCTCTGGTCCCATCATTACCCTGGAAATGGATTCCTGAAGCTCAGACATTCCTATAAGCCTCTTGCCTCTTCTTACAGAAAGAAGGGCAGCCTCATTCATAAGATTCTCAAGGTCTGCTCCAGTAAAACCAGGAGTGCCCTTAGCAAGCACATTAAGATTAACATCAGGCTCGAGAGGTTTATTTCTAGAATGTATTTTAAGTATTTCCTCTCTGCCCTTAACATCAGGTGCATTTACTACAATCTGTCTGTCAAATCTGCCAGGTCTTAAGAGTGCATGGTCAAGTATATCAGGCCTATTGGTTGCCGCTATTACTATGGTACCCTCATTTACTCCGAAGCCGTCCATCTCGACGAGCAGCTGATTTAATGTCTGCTCCCTCTCATCATGGCCACCACCAAGTCCTGCACCTCTCTGTCTTCCAACTGCATCTATTTCATCTATGAATATAATGCAAGGTGAATTCTTCTTTGCTGTTTCAAACAAATCTCTTACTCTTGATGCACCAACGCCTACAAACATCTCTACAAAGTCCGAGCCGCTGATACTGAAGAATGGAACTCCTGCTTCTCCAGCAACTGCCTTGGCAAGAAGTGTCTTACCGGTTCCTGGAGGGCCTACCAGAAGTATTCCCTTTGGTATCCTTGCACCAAGCTCAATATACTTCCTTGGCTGCTTTAGGAAGTCAACCACCTCAGCAAGCTCCGTCTTTTCCTCATCTGCTCCTGCAACATCGTTAAAGGTGACCTTTCTTTTGTCATTGGATGCCAGTCTTGCACGACTCTTTCCAAAGTTCATTACACCCTTTCCGCTGCTACTTGATTGGGATTGCTGTATAAATATAAACCATACGGCACCAAGCATTACAAACATCAATATGTTTGGAAGCATCGACACCCACACAGGAAGTGTCTCAGGCGGCACATAGGAATGCTGTACCTTGCTCTCCTCCGGCTTATCGGAGTTATACTCATTAACAATATCAATGAATTTTTCAATGCTTCCTACGTTGGAGATAAACTCTGTACCGTCTTTAAGCTTACCGCTGGCACTGTAATCTCCTTCACTAATTTCTATTTTCTCAACATCCCCAGCTTCTAGCTTTGTAAGAAGTTCAGTAAGGGTAAATTTTTCAGGTTTCTGGGAATTACCATTGAACAATGAAATTGCCACAACAAAGGCTATTATAACTATAAGCCATATACTAGCATTTTTAAGGAATGATTTCTTCATCATAACCCCCCTTTCTTATCTACATGTTATAATATTTTACCACACAATATTTGCGTTCTCAATCAGTTAGTTTTATCGTTTTTGTAAACTTCCTCCTTTAATATTCCTATATATGGAAGGCTCCTGTACCATTCTGCATAATCAAGTCCATAGCCTACTACGAACTCATCAGGTATGTTAAAGCCTATATAATCAGCCTTTATATCAGCTTTTCTTCTATCTGGTTTGTCAAGCAGCGAACATATTTTAATAGACTTTGGTCCTCTTGACTGAAGATAGCCCATAAGGTACTTAAGAGTTGTTCCAGTATCTATTATATCCTCAATTATTAGTATGTTTTTATCCTTAATATCTGCATCAAGATCCTTTAATATCCTTACAACCCCTGTAGACTTGGTTGATGCACCATAGCTTGAAACAGCCATGAAATCTATCTGTATGTCTATGCTCATGGCTTTCATTAGATCAGCCATAAAAGCGATGGAACCCTTAAGTATTCCAATAAACATTACTTTTTCATCCTTATAATCCTCGGATATCTGGTCTGCCAGCTCCTTTACCCTCTTTTGGATAGTTTCGTCGTCTAAAAGTATCTTTTTAATTGAATCATTCATTCTTGTACCTCTCCAATCTTATTTCAATGATGTTTTCTGTTGCTTCGTCAATTTTATAGTTCCTTGTGTCACGCATCCCAACAAGCCATAATACCTCGCTGCCTGCTGCAATAATTAAAGCCTCCTGTCTCTTGTCAGATGGCACCTTTTTATCTATAAAATAATCCTTAAGCTTCTTTGTCCCTTTCATGCCATTAGGGCATATGTAATCCCCGTTTCTCCTGTTCCTTATTACTAAGCCATTTCCTATTTTATCATAATCAAAATATTTGATAAACCTATCATTACAAAAATGTCCATCATTTTTTTTGAGAAGTCTGGTAGAAACCATTGCATCAGCCTCCGCCACATGCACACTCCCCTCATTTGGAAGCTCATATTCAAAATCCTTTGTCTTCCCCTTCTTTAATATTTGGAAGCTGTCATATTGGATTCGGCATATTATTTCATTGGGAAGGCTTATATACTTACCAGTCCTCCCTTTTGATATTATGTCAATACAATCCTCTATATGCTTGCTTTCTATGTTATTAAGGCCTCCCTTGACCTTTTCAATAGCCAGTCTGATAATCCTCCTTTTAATGGACACATGCAGCAGGTTGAATTCACTTAAAGAAAGGCCATCCTTTCTTTTCAGCTTCTCCATTTCAATAAGTGCCCTGGAATTAAGATAATCATCGTCCTGCCTTGCCAGGTCTGAGGCCTTTGATATGCACTCTATTATGTTTGGATTGAAATTTTCCTTTATGTATGGAATAAACTCAAGCCTGAGCTTATTTCTGGCATATATATCTTTATTATTAGTACTGTCATGCATTGGGTTAAGTCCCTGTGCACTGCAATAGTCCTCTATCTCCTCTCTGGTGCAGTATAAAAGTGGTCTTATGTAGCACTCCGCCCTTACAGGTTTTATACCACCTAAACCGCTTATTCCAGAGCCCCTGAGAAAATGCATTATGACAGTTTCAGCCTGGTCATTCATATTATGGGCAATAGCGATTCTCTTTGCCCCAACCTTTTTTGCAATCTCTTCGAATAGCCTGTATCTCTGATATCTTCCCGCTTCCTCCTCAGACATCTGATGCTCCCTGGCATAAGCTGGTACATCAACGCTTCTTGATATGAACGGCACCCCTAGCTGGTTTGAAAATTTCCTGGCAAACTGCTCATCTCTATCTGCCTCCTCCCCCCTGATCATATGGTTCAGATGGACAGCATAAAGCTTAATATCATACAGCTGCCTTAGGCTGGACAAAATATGAAGCATACACACTGAATCGGGTCCCCCCGACAGTCCTACAATTATTGCATCCCCGCAGTTTATCATTTTATTGGTCTCAATAGTGTATATGACCTTTTCCCTCATGTTTAATCACTCTTTTTTTCATATTAAATTCTATCCCTACTTTTACACATATATACACTATATCAAATAATATTAAAAAGTAAAAGCATTAATATAAATTAGAGGCCCTTGAAAAGGGCCCCCAATCCACACCATCAATCATGCTGCTTCCATATCTTAGACACAAGCACCGTCATGTCGTCCTTTGCCTCCCCTTTATAATTGTCCTCCGCCATTTTGAGAAGGCTGTCTGCAATATCCCTTGGATTTCCACTTTCCATGGAGCGTATGGTCTTCTCTAACCATTCTTCGTTCTCCAAGCCCATGGAATCCTCTATCCCATCAGTGACCATAATAATAATGTCTCCATCCTCCAGCTCTACTATTTCACTTTCAATCTCAATATCCTCCAGTATTCCTACAGGAAGTGAAGAGGATCTAAGTATACGAACACTGTCTCCTGATTTAATAAAGGTTGCTGCAGAGCCTATTTTAACAAATTCACCCACACCATTGTATAGGTCTATAATTCCAAGGTCAATTGTGGCATAGCTTTCTTCACAGGACCTGAGTATTAGAACTGAATTGATTGCCTTAATAGCCGAGGTTCTCTCATAGCCTGCCGCCATAAGCTTTTCAAGAAGCGATATGGTAACACTGCTTTCCATAGCTGCTGCGCTGCCACTTCCCATACCATCACTTATTGCCAGCATATATCTTCCCCTGCTTATATTCCCATGGAAGCAGGTATCCCCGCAAACCTTCTCCAGCGGCTTTTGTGCCATAGCAGAGACTATGTTGTAGCATTCAGCCTCTACAAGCTTAAACTGACACAAAGAGCAGTCACTGTTAAGCCTGCATTTAACACTATCCTTTGTCATTCTGATACCAAGCACCTTGGATATAACCGTGGTATATTCCCTTGAGCAGGACTGCTTCCCCATACATGGTGTTCTATAAATAGAAACCTCATGCTTCCCATTATTATCCCTTACTGCTATTACATCATCAAACTCCAGGCCCATATTATCTAAGGCCACTCCTATACTCTCCTCCAGGTCGTTTTTAAACTCAAAAGAGGTTCCTACATCACTAGCCATGGAGTTTACCATATTTGATATACTTTCAAGCTGCTGTCCAACAATTCTCTTGGAATTGAATATTTTTCTTCTCCATTTACTATTAAGCTTAAATATTTCAAATACCATATTCACCTGACGTGCAAGCTCATTTGCTCTTATGCACTTTCTCTGCAGCTCTTCTGGCATATCCTTTAGACTTATCCTGCCCTTTTTCTCTGCCAGCTCCATCATTGTCTTAAACGAATCATAGGTCTTGTAGAACTCTCTTTTCCAGCAAAGATTTCTGCCCTCACATACTGCACACACCTTATCAGCAACGCTCTCCACCAATCCATCCACCTCTGACTTTCTGAATATGTCTTTATCCGAAGTTTCATTTAATGCCTCGGAGAGGTCTGTAAGGGTGGCTGCAATCTCACGCATCCTGCCCCCCATCATCTCACGGACTCTCTGGGAATACAGCTTTTGAAGCTCCAGCCCTCTTTCCTCCGCATCCATCATTTGAGCTGCCTTTTCATAAAAGCCTTTTCTTACCATAAGAAATACAACAGCTCCTATAGCTGCCTCTATTACGTCCTCTGCATATATAACTCCTTTTCCATTAAGTCCAATTAGAAATATATATACAGCTAAAAAAGCTAAGGATGAAAGAGCTTTATTTTTCCCTCTGAAGGTTCCTGCTGAAAGCCCTGAAGCTCCATAAATACCTATGTATGTCATTGCTGCCCCTCCGGTCAGGCTTAATGCCATACCCAGGAGCAGTCCTGTAAAGGCCCCTGAAGATGCGCCTTCTACATAACCTATAAACATTGTAATAAACACTGTCAATATTCTTCTTATGTTTACCCCACCATAGCCTATATCCCAAAGCCCTCCCATAAGCATCACAGCCATGAAGCCCACACAAGCCCATTCCTCTCTTGATAGCAGTTTTCTTTTTGTTATGCGGAAGCACAAGGGAATACCATAGGAAAAAACATATCCAAAGCCTGCTGAGAGGGCGGCCTCAACACCTGCCAGGAATATACTATAGCCAGTGCTGTAGTCATTCATTACTATGAGGTTAAAAGAAATAAATGAAATAAAGCTTACTAAAAAGCCTACTATAAGCACAGCTGCATTCTTTTCCTCCAGCCTTAATGAATAAAATATGCCCGCAAGCAGCATTACCACGCATGCATGACATACCCCTTCTGCAAAGCTGGCACTACACATATATCCTGATGCTATAGCCGCTGCCGAGATAGCTGCATAGCTTCTGCCAAGAGCTATGTATACTGCTATGAAAAATCCTATACCAAAGGGACTTAGTCCTCCAATTATTACTGTTCTTCCCATCAAGAAGGCACAAGCATATATAAAAAGTGCCTCCCTGGAGAAAACCATAGCATGCCATTTCCTCCTTGCCATTTTTGTTTCCTGTCCTGTTTGTTTATATATCCTGAGCTGCTGCCCATACATAAAAAACACCTCACATCCGTTGACGTGAGGTTATTATATCAAATCAATCCGTATTTATTTGTCACAATGTAAATAAGAGTTATGTTAACTCTATGACAATAACAAGTGGTTTACATTACGTTAAAATAAACTTCGACTTCTATTCCGTATTTCTAATTAAGAAAGGATAACATTCATAGCTAATAATAGGGAACGTTTTTATAATCCTTACTAAATCTCCGCATATAATATTATTTCATGTACTCCTTTGAAAGCTCTGCATAATGTGAAGCATTCCACTTGATTCCTTCTATATTCTCTTGGGAAAGGGCTCTGATAACCTTACCAGGTACTCCCAACACCAGAGAATTATCAGGAATCACCTGGTTTTCAGTTACGACGGCACCTGCACCAATTATGCAGTTATTACCTACCTTTACTCCATTCATTATTATGGCACCCATGCCCACCATAACGCTATTACCTATGCTACATCCATGGACAATTGCATTATGACCAATGGTTACTCCCTCCCCTATAGTCAGATTAAAGCCCTTATCCCCATGAAGGGTAGCATTGTCCTGAATATTGCTTCTGCTTCCTATGGTAATATCACACGTATCACCACGTACAACTGCCCCAAACCATACAGAACAGTCTCCACTAAGCTTTACATTTCCTATAATTGTTGAATTGTCAGCTACAAAGCAGCTGGTATGTATGGAGGGGGTGATGTTTTTAAAGGATTTTATCATATATATCAACTCCTAAATAGAATTATATGTTCTATTATTAATTATTTTTTATGGTTTTAACTGATGCAATCAACATTCGGCGTATAGAGCCACACATTTGCAATAGCTGCTTTTTCTTTTCTTCATCAATATATCCCGTATCTGACAGGAGTTCTATCCAATATTCAGTTTCATAGCACTCCTTTAAGGAAATTTCCAACTTTGAGATAAAGTCCTGTTTTCCCTGTGCATAGTTTGCCTCATGAATATTTGCTCCAATACTAGTTCCAGAACGAAGTAGTTGATTGCATAATGGTGATGGTGCATGTATAGATTGTAAACCCTTAATTAGAAATACAATTTCTTTTGCTAGTTCCTTGGATTTTTCTTTTAAAATCCCCTCAGACATAAAGCTACCACCTTTCATGAACATATTATATCACATAAAATGGAAGGTGTTTTTATGTCCTGCGAACGGCCAATATAGTTGAAAAAAAGCACTTGCTACTATCTCCCTATAAGTATTAGTAATAAGTTATATTCCGTCCTGCGGACGGAGTGATATTCTGGCCTTTAGCCATAGTGATATTGAGTTCTTCGAACTCAGTGATATTATATTCGCCTTTTTACTCTGGGCGCAGCCTAATATCACTGCGTAGCAACATCACTGGCGAAGCCAATATATCTCGCCAACGGCGAATATAGTTGAAAAAATAGCACTTGCTACTATCTCCCTATAAGTATTAGTAATAAGTTATATTCCGTCCTGCGGACGGAGTGATATTCTGGCCTTTAGCCATTGTGATATTGAGCTCTTCGAGCTCAGTGATATTATATTCGCCTTTTTACTCTAGGCGCAGCCTAATATCACTGCGTAGCAATATCGCTGGCGAAGCCAATATATCTCGCCAATGGCGAATATAGTTGAAAAAAAAGCACTTGCTTGCGCAAGTGCTTTTTTTTCTGGTGGCGGCGGGGAGATTCGAACTCTCGACACTCCGGGTATGAACCGAATGCTCTGGCCAACTGAGCTACGCCGCCATATGGTTGCGGAGGCAGGACTTGAACCTACAACCTTCGGGTTATGAGCCCGACGAGCTACCAATTGCTCCACCCCGCGATATTATTAAATTGGTGCCGGAGACCGGGATCGAACCGGTACGGACCTTTAGGGTCCGCAGGATTTTAAGTCCTGTGCGTCTGCCAGTTCCGCCACTCCGGCATCATTGACTAGCGACATTATTTATTATATAATGCTTTTTCAAATACGTCAACATGATTTTTGAACATATTTTCAGGGATAATATGGTATTAATATCATATACCCTCCCCCTTAGCAAATATAAAATATAAAAAGGTACTTTACCTAATGGCAAAATACCTGTAAATAGCTTTAATATCTTCTAGAATAACCCCCACTTCTTTTATTGTCCTGATTCTTCTTGATATCCTGTATTCTTTCATCGCTGTCCTTTAGGAACTTGGCCAATCTTTCTTCAAATGATAGGCTGGCCACCTTTTTCCTGTCGCTGTCCCTATCAAAGTCCACAGGCCTGGAGGTCTTTTTAACGGGATTAGCCTGTCTTATTGATAAGCTTACCTTTCCATCTGCATCAATGCCTATAACCTTTACTTTTACCTTATCATGCTCCTTAAGATGGTTTCTGATATCCTTTACATAGCTGTCGGATACCTCTGAAATATGAACCAGTCCTGTCCTACCTGACACCTCAACAAATGCACCAAAGTTGGTTATATTCACCACAGTGCCATCTAATATGCTACCTACCTGAAGGGTCATACTAAAAAACTTCCTCCTTAATTGTATTAATGATATTATTATACATTAATGTTAAATGGCAGTCAATTTATTGAAATTACGTTAATTATTATTTTTATCCTTATCAATAAACAGTATTTCTCCTGGTTTAACAAGCCCAAGCTTCTCCCTTGCTACCTTTTCAATATATCCATCATTTTGGGTATCCTCCAGCCGGGAAGTAAGATCGGCATTCTTCTCCTGGAGCTGGGTCAGCTGCGCTTCATATTGGTGATGCTTGTCATTCAGTCCTGCTATTGTTATTTGCTGCCTTATTAATATTGATCCAAAGAAAGCTAGTATCACACCCCAGAATATAAGCTTTTTCCATTTAATCTTCATAAAACCTACTCCTTAGTGTTATTTTTCTTGGCTGATATTTTTTTTTGTATTAATTTTATTATTCTTTATGGCTTTGGTTTTTCCTGCTTTTTGATTACTTTTTTTTGATGCCTTTATCTGCTTCTTGACCTTATACTTCTGGTCCTCCTTGTGGATAAGAGCTGAAATCAGGCTTTTGATAAATCCAATCATGTATAATATAGCCTTTATTGGGAATATGAGCACCATCCATAAAATTCTTATAGCCTTGGCCATATAATATATAAACCATCTCATACCCTTTAGTATAGCCCTGCTTAAGACCTTAAAGTAAAGAAGCCCCCCCAGTCCCATTCCTATAATTGTATAATATCTAAAATCCCCGTTATTGGTGTATAAAAAGAATATAAATATTATTATTGCGCAAAGAATCCAGAACAGCATGTCCGATATAGCCGCAAGTAATCCCCTGGTACGACACCAGTATCTTATGCTGCGGTATCCATCAACCATGAGACCGGCTATGACCCCTCCTGCTACTGCGCATAAAAAATAATATATCTGTATGCTTGAAGGTATAATCATAATGTCCCCCGTATAGACAGATTACTTAAACAGCTTCTTGAGCAGCTTTTCCTTACTTGCACTATCCTTATCATTGTAAAATATAGAATAAACATATCCTTCTATGGACATTTCTCCATTATCCACATTAAGCTTGTTCACCTTCATAGACTTGCCCTTAATGCTTAAACCACCCATGGATGTCTGCAGCACCACATTTTCTTCGTTAAAGGTTACCACCTTGATTACGCCTGTTAAATCCAGGCTTTCCCTGTTATTTATATAAAGGGAGTGGTTCTGCTGAAACTTTGTTCCCTTTGAATTTTCCATACTATCCCTCCCATCATATTTATTTTTATGATTCGGGAAGGCTTATTATTACTTTTTTATAGCAGCCTTTAATAAGGTAAAAGCCTGTAGGATTTTTATAGTCCCACAGGCTTTCATTAATCAATCTCCTTGCCACTTAGAATCCTATACAATCCTGCAGCGCTGTCCTTGGTTACCCTTTCGGCTATGCTGAGTATTTCGGCTTTGACACTACCAGAGGCATAGTTTATTTCAATAATGTCTCCTACCTTTACCTCAGAACCAGGCTTGGCGGGTCTGTTATTCAACATTACTCGGCCAGAATCACAAACCTCCTTGGCTACGGTCCTTCTCTTTATAATCCTGGATACCTTAAGGTATTTATCTAGTCTCATTCCTTCACCCCCGGAGCAATGAATTTAATGGAAAAAATCAGGTCTAAGACCTGATTTTCTTCGGTTACTTATTTACTGATTCCTTAAGTTCCTTACCAGCCTTAAATGCAGGTACCTTTGATGCAGGAATAGCTATTTCTTCAAGAGTTCTTGGGTTTCTGCCCTTTCTTTCTGCTCTTTCCTTTACTTCAAAAGTTCCAAAGCCTACTAGCTGAACCTTTTCTCCGCTTGTGAGCGCACCCTCTACGCTATCGATGAAAGCCTTGAGAGCCTTCTCTGCGTCCTTCTTAGTAAGACCGCTCTTTTCTGCCATTGCTGTTATAAGTTCTGCTTTGTTCACAATGATTCCCTCCTTTGTTATTCTACATGGTAGATTACTATAGTGTATTCTTCACAAATCCCAAAAATCCTTCTTTATCGAAGCATTTTTTAGCAAAATAATTAAGAAAGTTTAGATTTGGCAACATTCCACAGCAAATCCATCTCATCTAGTGCCATTTCGTTAAGCTTTCTTCCCTGTGAGGTGCACTCCTTTTCCATATATCCAAACCTGGAAATAAACTTATCACAGGTTCTGGACAAAGCAAGCTCCGGATTAACATTCAGATACCTGCAGGCATTAACAACAGAGAATAGTAAATCTCCCAGTTCTTCTGTTATATTGCCATTATTTTGTGTTTTATATACTTCTAAAAATTCATTTAGCTCTTCATGTATCTTATCTATAGCACCATCAACGTTGTCCCATTCGAAACCTACCTTTGCAGCCTTTTCCTGTATCTTATAGCTTCTCATAAGCGAAGGCATAACCCTTGGTATGGCCTGAAGGTTTTCAGTAACTGACGACATGTGCTTTTCCTCCAGCTTTATCTCCTCCCATCGGTCCAGTACTTCCTCTGAAGTATCCATATTTTCATCTCCGAAAACATGGGGATGGCGGTTTATCATCTTGTCAATTACACCCTGTGTCACATCATTTATATCAAATTCACCAAATTCCCTTGCTATCTGGCTATGAAATACAACTTGAAGCAGCACGTCTCCAAGCTCTTCACAGAGCGCATCCATATCCCTATTCTCAATTGCATCCACTACCTCATAACTTTCCTCAATAAGGTAGCGCTTAAGAGTCTCATGATTCTGTTCCTTATCCCAGGGGCATCCATTTTCTCCTCTAAGCCTTTCCATGACCCTTAGGAGTCCCTGAAACCCTCTCTGTTTATCCTCCTTAACTGGGGGTATGTAAAGGCTGGTAAGGTAGTCAACCCATTCTACCCTGTCTATTTCATATAAAGGCATATGCTCTGCCTTCTCAATATCGGGAACACCTGCAGCCCTTATTAGTACAACCTCCTGGTCGTCGCTGTAGGTTTCCATAAGCTGAAGCTTTATGTCGGATGCAACCATCCTGCTGTATACCTGGGTTACAATGTTTCCGGTATTTATATCAGGCCTTTGTGATGAAAGCTGAAGACCATCTATTATTTTCAATCCCTCTATAGGGTCAACCTGCAGAAGGTTTACAACTGCATCTATGAAGCTGAGTGCTGGATGTATACGCACCTTTACTCCGGCCTTCTTTGCCTGCTTAAGAATCAGCTGTACTGATTTTTCAGCAATAAGTGGATGGCCTGGCACTGCATATACTACGTTTTCCTGAGCTACAATCCTTTCCGCTATTGTTTCATAAACCTGGTCAAAGCTATCCCCCTCATCATACACCAGGTCAAAGGTGCTGAAGGTAATGCCCAGCTCTTTTAAGTAGTCCACATTGGGATGTTTGCATGTCCTTAAATATACATTATCTGCACTTTTCATTATATTTATACAGCTCAGGGTAATATCCTCCCTGGCTCCTGGTCCTAAGCCCACAATATCTATCATATGTATCCTCCCAAGCTTTGTTAAAGTCCTCGTCTCACGATTCCGGTCAGTTCATCCTTTGTCAGGGTTCTTGTGGCTAAAAGCATTACAATATATATAAACCCTCCAATTAGAATGGCTAGAACAGTTGCAATATTACCGCTTCCAGACAAGCTTTGTATCCTCGTGAATACGAATATCACTGATATAATCATCATTGCCGAGGATATAGCCGGCCCCGCAAAGGTTTTATTAAACGGAAGCCTTACTCTCGTATATTTTACCACAAATATAAAATCAAGCAAAGCTACTACTACATATGAAAACAGGGTGCTATATGCTGCTGCCTTTATGTTTAGTGACTGAACGGGTACAAAGGCCATGCTTATAATAATCTTTACTATGCACCCCAAGCACATAGTAGCCACAGGAAGTATGGTTTTACCTATTCCATTGAGTATACTGGTACATACCTGTGCAATGATTATAAACACTGCTGCCACGGACAGTATCTGAAGCAACCTCCAGCCATCCCCTGTTCCTTGGAATATAAGCATCAGTATAGGCCTTGAAAGGGCATACAGCCCCGCACAGCAGGGAAGTGCTATCACCATTCCAAACTTAAATATGACGTGTATAGTCTTATGAAGGCTTTTAAGGCTTCTTATGGCATTCATCTCTGATATAGCAGGAACAGTGCTTTGTGCCAGCGCCATAGAAAGAGTAAGCGGTACATTTATAAGCACATGGGCCTTGCCTGTAAGCTGTCCATATAGCCTTGTAGCCATCTGGTAGCTATAGCCAGAGGACATTAAAAGCCCAGGCACCTGTATGGAATCTATCAACGCCATTACAGAGCCTATAGCCTGGCCTATAGATATAGGTATAGCCATTCGGAGCATTTCACAAAATAAATACATAGAGTTTCTGGTTTTCTCTTCATATATACATTCTATCCTGTTCCTACTATATTTGACCATCATCCAAAGCAGTGCTATAAAGGCACCTGCTGCAGCTCCAAAGGAGGCTCCACCTGCTGCCACATCTATTCCCTTAGGTAGAAGCAGATATGCTAGTCCAACACCAATACATATTCTAATGATCTGCTCCATCACCTGGGATGCTGCAGGAGGCTCCATTATCTGAAGGCCTTGGAAATATCCACGGTATACAGAAAGAAGGCATGTAAATGCTGGAGCAAGAGATATGCCCATTAGAGAGTATGCAGCTTCATTGCTCCATTTAAAGGTGTGTATTATTGTTTGGGAAAAAATGATTAGGGAAGCACTTGAAATCACCCCAAATATGGCCATAGCCAAAATGGAGGTTCTAAATATTTTTACTGCTTCCTTTTTTCTGTTCAATGCTATGCGCTCGGATATCATCTTAGATAATGCAACAGGTATTCCTGCTGCAAGAGCAAGGAGAAAGGTATATAAAGGATATGTAAGCTGGTAAAGGCCTATACCCTCCTCCCCGACCATGTTTATAAGCGGTATTCTGAAAAAGAAACCAAGAAACTTGGCAACAATACCAGCCGCTGCTAAAATAAGAGTTCCCCTTATTAGGCTTTTCTTATACATATAACTTCTCCTGTCAAAGCAGTATTCCTATTCACTCTTTATATAAGAATATTAACGTTCGAAGAGTTATATGACTTTTCAGCAACCTATTAAAATTCCATTATTGTTCCATCTGCTTTCCAAGAAATACAGCAGCTGTCTCTGCAAGCTTTCTTTCAAGCTCTCCCATAGAAATGTTAGGCTCCTTAGACATTATAATAACTGCTCCTACTGCATCTCCTTCTGCAACAATTGGAGAGATAATCTGTGAGGAATAAACTGACGAGTCTTCCTCGTCACCAGAGATTACGAATCCCTTGCCTCCATCCTTATTGTTGTGAAGTATAGTTTTTCTGTCTAAAAGAAGCTTTTCTATATCCTCGCTAACTCTCTTTTCAAGATATTCCTTTTTTGGTGCTCCGGCAGTGGCAATTACCGTATCCTTATCACAGATAAGAACTGATCTGCCTATTGACTGCTGAAGAGCTTCTGCATATTCCTTTGCAAAATCACTCAGCTCACCAATTGGAGAATATTTCTTAAGTATTACTCCACCTTCGCGGTCAGTAAATATCTCAAGAGGGTCTCCTTCCCTTATTCGCAGAGTCCTTCTTATTTCCTTTGGTATTACAACTCTTCCCAGGTCGTCAATTCTTCTGACAATTCCAGTTGCTTTCATACTTTTTCCTCCTGTTACTAGCAATATACCATACATTGGTCTTAATTATAATTTCTACAAAAAAACAAAAATTATACTCAAAAATATTTTATACTGCAATATATGGTTTATATTTCATGAATTATATAGGAGTTTCTATAAAGACCAACATCAGTAAAAAGATGGCTGATATGCAGTTATCCTGCATATCAGCCATAATTAATCTACAACGTTTCCTTTACACTTTTAATTTGTATCTTCTTTCTCTTAAACATGCATGCGCTGCACATATCCTCTGACATTGAAGGCCTGTTTCTATACCCACAGTTTTGACAAGCATCTTCAGCATACCTCATGGGACTCCGTTCAATATCCCTCTCCCAGATGTCATGCCCATTGAAGCGGTCCTTCATTTTAAAACCTCCAAATCTTAATACATATATTGTGTATATTTATACATTTATTATACATTTTTATGTATTGTTAATCAAGAGGTGGCTCCTAACTTTTATATTAGTTTATTACATATCCATAAAAATTATTAAATTTATATAAAGTAAAAGCAGTCTTTACAGTTACAATACAAGAAAAGCCTGACCATTGCTGATCAGGCTTTTCAACATATTCTATTCTCTTTTCTCTCTTCACTCTTATCTTGTTATTGTTGTCCCTGTCTTTCCCTTCAGCGCCTCGCGGGCCTTCTCCAGAGACGTTACAATGGCTTTCCTGCCTTCTCTGGACTCTGCAAACATGACTGCTGCCTTTACCTTAGGAAGCATGGAGCCAGGTGCAAAGTGCCCTTCCTCCATATATGTGTAAGCCTCCTGACAGGTCATATTAGCTATGTTCCTCTGGTCAGGCTTGTTGAAGTTTATGGCTATCTGCTCTACTGCAGTAAGTATTACCAGCTCGTCTGCCTCTAAAAGCTCTGCAATCTTCTCAGATGCCAGATCCTTATCAATAACTGCAGGTACACCTTCAAGTCTTCCATCCTCTTTCTGTATAACAGGCACTCCGCCGCCGCCTACGGTTATGACAACATGTCCTGCTTCAACAAGAGTCCTGACGATGGGTTCCTCAACAACTGTAATGGGCATTGGAGAAGCAACAACCCTTCTCCACCCACGTCCTGCATCTTCCTTCATTACATAGCCCTTTTCATCCCTAAGCCTTACTGCCTGCTCCTCTGTAAAGAAGGAGCCTACAGGCTTGGTTGGATTTTTAAAGCCAGGGTCCTCCTTGTCCACCACTACCTGGGTTACAATAGCAGCAATGCTTTTGTTTATACCCCTGCCTCTCATCTCCTGGCTTATAGCCTGCTGAAGGTGATATCCTATATAGCCCTGGCTCATGGCGCCACACTCAGGGAATGGCATTACAGGCTTTGATGGGTCTATGGAATTTGAGGCCTCATATGTAGCCACTATCTGTCCTACCTGTGGGCCATTTCCGTGTGCTACTATTACCTCGTGTCCGTCTTCTATCAGGTCTACTATTGCCTTAGCTGTCTCGTGGCATGTCTCAAGCTGTGCTTCAGCAGAAACATTTTTAGGATTGGCCTGGAGGGCATTGCCTCCTAGTGCAACAACTATTCTTGACATAATAGCTTCTCCTCTCTGGTAAATGCAGCCTAGTATAATGTTGCAACCATAACCGCCTTTATGGTATGCATCCTGTTTTCTGCCTCATCAAATACTATTGAAGCATTGCTTCTGAATACCTCATCGGTTACCTCGCGTATATCAAGTCCTCTTGCATCGGCATCCTTGGCAACCTTTGTTTCAAGGTCATGGAAGGATGGCAGGCAGTGCATGAACTTAACCTCTGGGTTTCCAGTGGCTTTCATCATGTCCATTGTTACCCTGTATGGTGTAAGCAGTCTTACCCTCTCAGGCATCTGGTCCTCTTCTCCCATGGACGCCCAGATGTCAGTATATATTACGTCTGCTCCCTTTATGGAATCTATATTGTCTGATACCTCTATTACTGCTCCTGTTTCTGCTGCGACCTTCTTAACTACTGCAAGTTTATCCTCTGCGGGATGCAGCTCCTTTGGTCCGTATGCTACAAAGTGCATCCCCATCTTTGCACAGCCATACATCCATGCATAGCTCATGTTGTTCCTTGTATCTCCCACGAAGACAACCTTTACCTTGTTTAATGGCTTTGCTATATGCTCCTCAATTGTAAGAAGATCTGCAAGTATCTGGGTTGGATGGTCAATATCGGTTAACCCGTTCCATACAGGAACTCCTGCATGCTTTGCCAGGTCCTCAACAACCTCTTGGCTGTAGCCTCTATACTCAATCCCGTCAAAGAACCTTCCGAGAACCTTTGCAGTGTCCTCAAGGGATTCCTTCTTGCTCATCTGTGAGCTGTTGGAGTCTAGGAATGTAACGTGTGCTCCCTCATCTAATGCAGCCACCTCAAAGGCACACCTTGTTCTTGTGGAGGTCTTCTCAAATAATAGAACAACATTCTTTCCCTTAAGAACCTCGTTATGTATTCCTGCCCTCTTCTTTGCCTTTAGGTCATGAGCTAAATCCAGCATATACCTTATCTCTGCTGGGGTAAAATCCATAAGTGTAAGAAAACTTCTTCCCTTTAAATTAACTGGCATAATATTTACCTCCTGTTTAATATAATATATTTAAATAAATTATTATAACCTTTCCCTGTTCAGTGGCATGCTCATACATCTTGGGCCGCCTCTTCCCCTCGAAAGCTCAGAGCTTTTAATGGGAAGTACCTTTATACCGCTTTTATCAAGTATGCCATTAGTTACATAATTCCTGTCATAGGTTATTACAGTTCCCGGAGCAATTGCAAGGGTATTGGACCCATCGTTCCACTGCTCACGCCCTGCAATAATCCTGTCTCCTCCGCCACATTCAATAAGCTGTACTGCCGGAAGCCTAAGAGCCTTTTTTAGTGCTTCCTGAAGACTTGTGTTTTCATTTTTTATATCCAGGCTTCCATTTGTGCCTCTTGTAATTTCAAACACCTGAAGCGCTGGGGATATGCCCGGATGTATAGTAAACTTATCAAAATCCACCATTGTAAACACAGTATCAAGATGCATGTAAGCCCTGCACTTAGGTATATCGAATACGAGTATTCTTTCAAACTCCTCCTGCTCCTTAAAGAGACTTCTGGCAAAGCTTTCTATTCCCAATGCACCTGTTCTCTCGCTGCAGCCTATGGCAATAGTGCTATTTGACAACACCAGTTGGTCTCCTCCTTCAATAGAGAAAAGGTTATCCCTGCTATACCACAGTGGAATATCCTGCCGGGCAAAAAGTGGGTTATATTTATGTATGTATTTTATAAATAAGGTTTCTCTTCTCCTGGCCTCAGTATGCATCCTGTTAATGGATATGCCATGTCCCATAGCAGCTGCAGGGTCCCTTGTAAAATAAAGGTTAGGCATTGGGTCCAGATAGAATTCGTAGTCGTCCCCTATAAGCTCAGACAGGCTAAGCTTACCCTTTATGCTTATGTCTTCCTTCCTTACTCCAGCCATTACAGTATAAATAAGCTCCAGCGGAGCCATTTTCATTAAATATTCCTTTAATGCGTCAGACACATTTCGCGATACTATTCCACTTTCCTTAAGGAACTCTTCAACAAAGCTCTCTTTGACTTTGTCATTATGTATAGCATCTGCTGCTAACTCCTCTAAGTATAATACCTCTACTCCATTTTGCCTAAATAGCTGTGCGAAGGCATCATGTTCCTCTTGAGCAACCTTTATGTATGGAATATCATCAAAAAGAAGCTTTCCTAAATACTCCGGGACTAGGTTTTCAACTTCCTTACCCGGCCTGTGAAGCATAACCTTTTTAAGAGCACCAATTTCTGATGTTATGTCAATAGTTAAACCCATATGCCCTGCTCCCTTCAAATTATATGTTTTATTTCCAGCACATTCATTATACAACCATTGCATAATGCTTTACAAGAGCATTGCTGGTGATTTTCAAATGTAAATGCTGTGTCAATTATTCACTTCATTTTTATACTTCACCAATTCATTGAATATTATTTCACATGTCAAAAATAATTTTAGGTTAAATCAGCATTTCTACTCTAAAAAAGAATATCTCATCCTTAATGTTATGTATATTTATAACACAGTCCTTCCCAGTCCTTATTGTTACATTTTTGTAATAACCATCATCCCACAAGAATAATCTGAAGGCTTCTAAATAACTGCTTTGGTTTCTTATTACACTTCATCAGTAACTTCATGAGACTGCTCACTTCAGGGATATGAAATAAGTTTTATATTATACAATAAAAAGAGGTGCTAAGCACCTCTTTTTCTACTATATCCTGTCAGAATAGGTCTTTACATTAGCTACCTTCTTCCAAGCATCGTAGTTGTTGTTAAACTCATTGTCCTTTTTCTCAGAAAGAAGCTTCTCTTTTATTGAATCCTTAACATCATCAAACGCCTTCACAGGAAATTCAGTTTTGCTGTTGCACTTTATAATATGATAGCCATAGGTTGTTTTTACAGGCTCGCTTATCTCTCCCTCTTTCAACTTTATGGCAGCATCTGTAAATTCCTGAACTAGTCCTGAATTAACGTAGTTCACGTCTCCTAAGGAACCACCATTCTGTGCAGTCTGGGTATCAGTGCTTACAGCCTTTGCCACATCCTCAAAGCTTTCTCCTTTTTCCACCCGCTCTTTAGCAGCCTTGGCTTCTGCTTCAGTTGCAACAAGTATATGTGAAAGATTCATAGTATTATCCTTTTCAGTAAACTCATATGGGTTCTCATCATAATATTTCTTCACATCGTCATCTGTAACAGATATGTCCTTGGTTATTTTATCATAAACCCTCTGGTATACTACGTCATACTCGAAAAGGTCCAGGAAATCATCCTTTGTTATGTTATACTTCTCAAGGGCACCATTAAATCCATCCTTATTGCTTAAGGAATCTATAAACTCATCCAGCTTTTTCTGTGCTTCCTGTGTAATTGTATCCGTATCATCCATAAGTCCAAATTCCTTGGCCTTATCCTCAATCACCTGCCTATATACCATCTGGTCTAAAACACCTGACCGTATATATGATAAATAACTTGCTCCTGACTCACCTTCAAAGAAATCATATCCATAATAGCTTCCGAGGTAAACCTTCTGTATGGCAAGCTGTCTATTATATTCTCCCTTTGTAAGCTTTTTCCCGTTTGCCTTTGCAACTACTGTCTTGTTTTCTCCCTTTTCTGTCTTGGTAATAAGCTTGCAGCTCGTTAAGCTAAATATCATTACAAGAGCGATTAAAACGGCCGCCATTCTGCTTAGCTTTTTCACGTAAATCCCTTCCTCTCTTGATTGACCTAAGGATTATTATAATCTATTATATACCGTTATGCAAACCTTCTATTTTCTCAAATATAAATTTTAACTGTCCTATTACATCCCCACTACTGAACTTGGAGGACGGTCTTATCCTTATCTGAGGCTGAGCAGGGTTGGTATAGCTCATAATATTATAACCAAGCTGACTGTTCATATGCTTAATAACCTCAAAATCAAAGTACCTAGCATTGCCCAGTGTAAGCATTACATCCTTTCCAGACTGCTTTATGGAGGTTACCCCCATCCTGTTAGCCAATGCCTTTATATAAGAGATGTTTATAAGGTTCTCCAATGGCCTTGGCATATCACCAAACCTGTCAGTAGCCTCCTCCTCTATATCCATCTTTTCATCCATTGAGGATATGGAGGCAATTCTCTTATATAGCTCTATCTTCATGGTTTCATTTTCTATATAGCTCTCAGGTATATAGGCATTTACCTGAAGGTCTATGGAGGTTTCTACAAGCTGATCCTTTGTGTCTCCCTTTATTTCCTTTACAGCCTCCTCCAGCAGCCTGCAGTACATGTCATAGCCTACTGCAGCCATATGGCCATGCTGCTGTGTTCCCAAGAGGTTTCCAGCTCCTCTTATCTCCAGGTCCCTCATGGCAATCTTAAACCCGGAGCCAAACTCGGTAAAGTCCTTAATTGCCTTGAGCCTTTTTTCTGCCGTTTCAGAAAGAATTTTATCCTTTCTGTAGGTAAAATAGGCGTAAGCTAACCTGCTGGAGCGGCCAACCCTTCCTCTTAGCTGGTAGAGCTGGGATAAGCCCATCCTGTCAGCATCATATACAATAAGTGTATTTACGTTAGGAATGTCTATTCCAGTTTCAATTATGGTTGTACATAAAAGCACATCCCCTTCACCAGATATAAAATCCAGTATGGTAGCTTCCAGCTTTCTCTCGTCCATCTGCCCATGGGCCACAACTATCCTTGCATCAGGCACCAGCCTTGAGAGTGCTGTCTGCATCTCAAGTATGGTCTCCACCCTGTTGTATACAAAAAACACCTGTCCACCTCTGGACATCTCCCTGGTTATAGAATCCCTTATCATGCCTTCATTATATTCCATAACATAGGTCTGTACAGGATATCTCTCCTCAGGAGGAGTTTCTATAAGGCTCATGTCCCTTACCCCTGTAAGGGACATATGAAGGGTTCTTGGAATAGGGGTAGCAGTTAAGGTAAGCACATCTATGTTCTTTTTAATATCTTTTATTTTTTCCTTATGGGTAACACCAAATCTCTGCTCCTCATCTATAATAAGCAGCCCTAGATTCTTATATCTTATATCCTTCTGTAGCAGCCTATGGGTTCCTATTATAATATCCACATTGCCTGCAGCCACATCCAGCATGGTCTTCTTCTGGTCTTGAGGCTTCCTGAATCTGCTTATCATATCCACCCTTACGGCAAACTCTGAGAATCTCTGCTTGAAGTTGTTATAGTGCTGTTCAGCCAGTATGGTGGTAGGCACAAGTATGGCTACCTGCTTGCCATCCATTACCGCCTTAAAGGCTGCTCTCATAGCTACCTCAGTTTTTCCATAGCCTACATCTCCACACAGCAGCCTATCCATGGGTTTTTCGCTTTCCATGTCCTTTTTTATATCCTGTATTGAGGACAGCTGATCAGGAGTTTCATCATACGGGAACTCCTCCTCAAATTGCTTCTGCCAGGAGGTATCCTTTGAAAAGGCATGCCCCTTAAGAGTGCTTCGTTCTGCATATAAAGCCACCAGGTCCTGAGCCATCTCCCTTAAAGAGTCCTTTACCTTTTTCTTGACCTTGACCCAGTCATTGCCTCCCAGCTTATACAGCTTTGGAGGATTCTCCCCTCCTCCTATATACTTCTGTACCATATCCAGCTGTTCTACAGGAACGTACAGGTTGTCTGCTCCCTGGTACTGGAGCATAAGGTAATCCTTCTTGATTCCCTCAATCACAAGCTCCTTAATGCCCTTGAACATTCCTATTCCATGGTTTACGTGTACCACATAGTCCCCTGGCTTTATATCCGTAAAGCTTGATATTTTTGCACCCTTTTTTACAGAGACCCTTGGTTTATCCTTCTTTTCCTTATATACCTCTTTGTCGGATATTATGGATAGCTTAATGCCTGGAAACTCCATGCCTCTGCTGATACTTCCGAAGGTAACAGTAACGCTTCCCTCCGGCATTGTATCTATAACGTCCTTGTATACTATCTCAGGTATTTCCTCCTTGAGGGCATCTGCCAGCCTGTGAGCTCTTGCCTGGGTTCCTGCCATAATAAGCATGGAGTATTTTTTCTTAATCCTATGCTTTATCTCCTCCAGCAGAAGCTCTGAATTGCCTGAAAGGGGACTCATAGCTATGGCATTGAAATTCACCAGTGATAGTGGTCTGAAATCCTCTACCAGCCTTGGAAGCATGTTCATGGATATAAGTGAGGCTCCCCCTATAGAATCCATAACCCGGCTGCTGTCTATCATATATTCCCCCTGGAGTGGAAGCACATCTCCCCTTTCCAGCATGGATTTATAAACCTCCTGGAACTCCTCCTCAGCAGTTTTAATCCTCTGGGAAACTCTTGCCGACTCATCCAGTATTACAACAGGCTTTTTAAAATAGCCTAAGAAGCAGTCTGATTCCTTATATATGTATGGAATATAGCTGTCAATTCCATCAAAATGCCTGAAGTTCCTAAGCTTTTCTATGTTTTCAGCAACCCTCTGCTTAAGCTTCTCTGCACTTTCCTTGTTTTTCTTATAATAGCTTTTATACCGAGGCTCAAGGTCCTTTGTTATGGACTCAATTATTCTGTCCACATCTTTTTTATGGATTATAACCTCTCTTGCAGGACAAAGAACCTTCTCATCAAGCTTGTCACGGCTTCTTTGGGAATCCAGCTCAAAGCTTCGTATGGTGTCTATCTCATCCCCAAAAAACTCAATCCTGACAGGATACTCAGAATCAGGGGAAAACACGTCCAGTATTCCTCCTCTTTGGGCAAACTGACCTCTTCCTTCAATCATGTCTACCCTTTCATAGCCCATATCAATTAGGGATGAGGCTATTTCCAGTATGTCCTGTACATCCCCTGACTTTAGGGATATAGGCGCTTTTTTCATCAGCTCCTTTGGAGGAAGCCTGTACAATAGGGCATCCACAGATGTTATTACAATCAAATCCTCCCCGCTTAAAACCCTCATTATGGCCTTCAGTCTCTCAGCTTTTATGTCCCCTGAGGTAACATCTATATTAAAGACCATTTCCTTTACAGGGAAGTATATACATTTATCAGTAAAGGTAGCCAAATCATCATAAAGCTTTTTTGCCTCAATATCGTTATGGGTAAGTATAAGTATCTGTCCTTTTAGGTCCTCAAAAATGCAGTACGAAACATAGGCCTTCTGAGAATCAGAAAGGCCATGTACCTGACAAGGAAGAGCTTTTTGCTTAAGGGCAGAGAGTATTTCCTTGTACTCCTCAGAGCCCATAAATATTTCATTTAATCCTTTAAGTCTCAAGTTTAAAGGTCACCCCCAATACTACCACTTAATATTATTCCACGTCCTTTACCCCATTATACAAATTCATGGAACTTTGTATGCCATTTTCTATTATCTCAACCACAGCTTTGGACGCATGTCCTATGGCCTGATCCACAAGAACCCTTTCTTCCTTTGAAAACCTGCCTAGTACGAAGGATATCATATCTCCTTTCTTCTCACCGATACCTACCCTTACCCTTGGAAAGCAGTCGGAATTCAGCTGGTATATAATACTTTTCATGCCATTGTGTCCTCCATCGCTTCCTGAGGCCCTTACCCTTATTCTTCCAACCGGTATGGCTGTATCATCATATACAACAATTATTTTCTCTACTGGAATTCCATAAAACTGGGCAGCCTCCCTTACGCTTTCCCCACTGGAGTTCATAAATGTGGAGGGCTTAAGGAATATTACCTTCTCCCCTCCGATAAATGCCTCACCTGTGAGTCCCTTAAACTTTAATTTAGAAACCTTAAAGCCCATGGAATCTGCAATATAATCTATAACATCAAAGCCCATATTGTGCCTTGTATTCTCATATTCACGTCCTGGGTTACCTAACCCTGCCACAAGATACATATTAACACTCCTTATCAATATCCGTATTTAAATATAACATCAATAGTATATCACAAAAAAAATAATTATTAATATTATTTCTTTAACAAAAGGGCAGCCAAAAGGCTGCCCTTGAATTAATTATATGACCGAGCTTTTAACTTCTGTAGTAACATCAATGATTGTTCCATTTCTCCAAACACTCAGCCTAATACTGCCCCCTACAGAGCAGCTAGATATAATTCTCGCCAGCATGGTACTATCGGCTATTTTTTCACCATTGGCAGCCATAATTATATCTCCCTTTTTAAGCCCTGCCTTTTCACCACTGCTGTTGCTCCTTACCCTGGATATCCATGCTCCTTGTACCTTGCCATATGCCTTAGCTTTATCCTCATTCAAAAACACATGCTCAATTCCAAGATAAGGACTATTTTTCTCATTTCCTGCTATAATGGCTTCTGCTGCCTGTTTAATCTGGTCTGCACGTATAGAATACCCTTTAGATCCTTCTGCATCCACAAATTTCATGCCTAAAACTCTTCCATCCAGACTGCATAGAGCACCCCCCCTGGATCCTGCAGTAGTCAGGGAGCTGTCTTCTATTATGCTGTAGGTTTCATCATCTATATCTATTTGCCTATTAACGGAGCTTATATAGCTTATACTTATAGCTCCTGCATATTCAACTCCCGTGGGATTTCCTATGGAAAGCACCATATCCCCTACACAAGGCTTCACTTCATTCTCAAGAACTGCCCCAGTAAGATTCTGTACATCTATTTTTATTACCGCCAGGTTCGTTTTTAAGTCTGCTCCCACAAGCTTTGCCTCAATAGGCTCCTGAGGTTTATCAGGAAGTACCACCATTATTAAAGGCAGACCTGTAACCGCTTCATAGCTGGTCATAATATATCCTTCGGAATCAAAGATGATTCCGGAGCTTCCATCATCCGGATTTTTCCCAAGTATTCCTACCACAGCAGAACCAGAAGCCTTCATCGTCTGTCTTATGCTATCTGAGCTTATGTCTGCTGACAAGCCCTGCTGATCTCCCGAAGCAGGCTGGGCAGATATGGCCTTCCTAACATACTCTCCTCCGACTATTCCTCCAGCAAAAGCAGAGCATATCACCATAACCACCGTCAGCACTCTTCTGCAAATTCTCTTTCTTTTCTTCGTTTCTACAAACTTGATACCGCTTTCCCGAGAACAGCACTTGCCATTATCATAAGCCCCTTTTGAATCATCCTCAAAGCCCAAAACCTACACCTCCTTACACCATAATATTATAAGGACGTATTATATAATTATTATGAATATTAATTAAAAAAACAGCTAATTTTATTCTTCTATTGAAATTGTAAATGTAAATACCGTACTGTTATCCGTGGACCGAACCCATATATTCTCCTTATGCTGATTAATTATCTGCCGGGCAATAGACAGTCCCAGCCCCGTTCCTGTTCCCTTGGATCTGGCCTTGTCAGCCGTGTGGAACCTGTCCCAAACATACTTTATATCCTCTTGGGGTATACCCTTGCCAGAATTATAAACGCTTACAAGAAGCTTATCTTCCTTAAGCTCAGTGCTTATTTTCAAATCACCATTTTCCGGAACGAACTTTATTGCATTATCAATAAGGTTGGTAAGCACCTGGTCTATCCTATCCCTGTCTCCTGCCACGTTCTGCCTACCTTCGGTTATTATTACATCTACATTTAGAGATTTTTTATTTATCTTATCCTCAAATTTAATAATTCTCTCCCTTATAAGTGCGTTTATATCAAAAACCCCTATATTAAGCGAGAATTTCCCTGACTCAAGGCTGGACAGATCCAACAGATTGTTTATAAGCCTTATGAGTCGCTGTATCTCCCCATGAACTATGTCAAGATAGTAGGGCCATTTTTCCTGTGGAATAGTCCCGTCCTGCATCCCCACTATAAACCCATTTATGGAGGTCATAGGCGACCTAAGCTCGTGGGACACATTGGCTATGAAGCTTTTTCTCATGCTCTCAAGATTCTGCACTGAGCTTGCCATATAGTTAAAGGATTTAACCAAATCTCCAATCTCATCATCAGAAACTATGCTGACCCTTTTATCAAACTCACCCTTTGATATAGACTTAGCTGTAGCATTTATCTTCCCAAGAGGCCTTATAATAATCCTGTCAGAGAAGTAATATATTATAAATGCGGAAATTATTATGGCAAAAAAGGCTGCAGTCCATATCACAAAAAATACCCTCTCAAGAGTATTGCTAACTCCCTCAACAGGTGCATGGAGGAATATGCTGCCTATAATCTGGTCATTTTCCACTACCGGTACTCCTATGGACAGTACCTTGCTGCCAAATATGTCAGTAAAGGCAGACCTGCTTACTGCAATTTTCCCTCTGCTTACAATTGCAAACTCCCTTCCTGTAATCTGCATATCCTCTATCTGGTCAGCCTCATTCCCAGAATGCATCATCACAAAGCCATACTTATCCAGCACCCATATTCTTGCATCAATAAGCCTGTCTATAGAATCCAGCTCAAATAAAACCTTTCCGTCTTCAAGGCCATTGTGCATATATTCAGAAATAATACTGCTTAAATTTGTCCCCTCGCTTATAAGTGTCTGCCTCTTCTGGTAATAATAGTTTTTGTAGAACCAGTAGGACAAAAATACTGCGACCAGGCTGTAGGAAATGGCAAGTATAATACAGTAGGTGACCATAAGCTTCGAGAATATGCTTTTCTTCATCTACCTCACCTCAAATTTGTATCCAACTCCCCAGACAGTCTTAAGCTGCCAGTCGTTTCCTTCCGTAAGCTTTTCCCTTATTCTCTTAACATGTACATCAACGGTTCTTGAATCTCCCGGGTAATCATAGCCCCATACCTCATATAACAGCTGGTCCCTTGTGAAAACCTTGTTAGGATTGGATGCCAGAAAATACAGCAGCTCAAACTCCTTTGGAGGCATCTCAACCTCACTGCCCCTATAGGTTACTATGTATGAGTCCGCATCCACTATAAGGTCCTTAAACTCCAGCGCTCTTTTCTGTGTCTGAGGCTTATATCTTCTCAAAACCGCCCTGATTCTTGCAACAAGCTCCTTGGGCTCAAATGGCTTTACCATATAATCGTCTGCACCCAGCTCAAGACCCAGAACCCTATCAAAGGTCTCTCCCTTTGCAGTCAGCATAAGCACAGGAACCTGTGAGGACTTTCTTATTTCCTTAAGCACCTCATAGCCGTCCATCACAGGCATCATTACATCAAGCACTATTATATCTATCTGTTTTTCCTTGAAGGTCTTCAGTGCTTCATTTCCGTTAAAAGCCTTAAAAACCTTGTAGCCTTCCTTTTGAAGATAAAGTTCTATAAGGTCACATATATTATTGTCATCATCAACCACTAAAACCTTTGTCTCTATCATTTTATCCCTCCTATGTTTCATTATATTTATTTCTATTTTCTCATTTTTATTTCTTTAAAACAACTCTATTGGCGAATGCTAACATATTATTTACTTTTATATAGCTGTGGTCCTAAATAACATGAAAAGCATGCCTTTATTTCAGCATGCTTTTCCACCTTAACTTTTAAGTCTTTAATTTTATCTCTTCAATGTATGCGTATTTACTAGTCAAACAATACGCTTACCGATACATCCTCATAAATCCTCTTTATAGCCTCTGCAAATACAGGCGCTACAGAGATGGATTTTATCTTGTCTATCCTCTTCTCCTCAGTAAGCGGTACAGTGTTAAGAACAACCAGTTCCTTTATAGCTGATTCCTGTATTCTTTCAATGGCCGGCCCTGAAAGCACTGCATGTGTGCAGCAGGCGTAAACCTCCTTAGCTCCCAGCTTCATAAGGGCATTGGCTCCATTAGTTATTGTACCAGCAGTGTCTATCATGTCATCCACAAGTATGCAGGTCTTATCCTTTACGTCTCCGATTATATGCATTATTTCTGAAACGTTTGGCCTTGGCCTTCTTTTATCTATAATTGCAATTGGTGCATGAAGCCTGTCAGCAAACTTTCTTGCTCTTGTAACACTTCCCAGGTCTGGGGATACGACTACAAGCTGCTCCGGATCCATATTCAGGTTCTGGTAGTACTTAGATAATATAGGTGCTCCCAGAAGGTGATCACAGGGTATGTTAAAGTATCCCTGTATCTGTGCTGCATGCAGGTCCATTGTAAGTACCCTGTCTGCTCCTGCACTTGTTATAAGGTCTGCAACCAGCTTAGCTGTAATCGGGTCCCTGGCCTTAGCCTTCCTATCCTGCCTTGCATACCCATAATATGGAATAACCGCAGTTATCCTTCCTGCTGATGCCCTGGTAAAGGCATCAACCATGATCAGAAGCTCCATAAGGTTGTCATTTACCGGGTTACAGGTTGACTGTACCAGAAATATGTCCGCTCCTCTTACAGTTTCATTTGTGTTTACAAAAATTTCTCCGTCGCTGAATCTTCCTACCTCAGATGCTCCAACAGGAACCCCAAGTATCTTTGCTATTTCTGCAGCAAGCTCAGGATGCGCATTACCTGTGAATATCTTGATATTCTTGCCATGTGTAATCATTAAAAACCTTTCCTCCTATTTTACCAAATATTCTTCTTTTTTACCCAGCCATCCTTGTTTACCTGACGAGCCCTGGCGATTGCAAGAGCCTCTTCAGGTACATTATCAGTAATGGTTGAGCCTGCAGCAATATATGAATTGTCCCCCACCTCTACAGGTGCTATAAGATTGGTGTTGCAGCCTACAAATACATGATCTCCCACAATGGTTCTATGCTTACCATCCCCATCATAATTAACAAAAACAGTTCCACATCCGAAATTGCACTCTTTTCCAACCGTTGCATCTCCAATATAAGTAAGATGTGAAACCTTTGTGCCATCTCCAATGTAAGATTTCTTTATTTCCACAAAGTCGCCTATCCTTGCATGCTTTCCTATTGTAGATTCAGGCCTGACATATGCGAAAGGTCCGATTTGGGCTCCCTCCATTATGTGGCTATCCATTATTACTGAAGACTGTATTTTTACTGCACTATCTATTACTGAGTCTACTATTCTGGTGTTCTGTCCTATTATACAGTCCTCTCCTATTTCCGTCTTACCCTCAAGTATTACACCAGGATATATTACAGTGTCCCTTGCTACCTTTACATCAGTTCCTATGTGTACCGTTTCCGGATCAATTATTGTTACTCCCTCTTCCATAAGACCATAAAGAATTCTCTTTCTCATAGCCTTATCTGCCTCATAAAGCTGAACTTTAGAGTTAACAGCCATAAACTCTGTAAAGCTGGTCTTATATGCTCCGACCTTTCTGCCTGATTTCCTTATAAGCTCTATGGTATCTGTCAGGTAGTATTCCCCTTGAGCATTCTTATTATCTAGTTTTCCCAGCATCTCCAGCAATACTTTTATATTAAAGCAATAATTTGCCGAATTTACTTCCTTAACCTTTCTTTCCTCTTCACTGGCATCCTTATGCTCTACTATTCTCTCAACATTTCCGCTCCCATCCCTGATGATTCTTCCAAGACCTTCAGGGTTTTCAGCATCAGCAGTGAGTATAGTTGCAGCATAGCCATTACTTTCATGGTACTTAAGCACCTTGGATATAGTATCCTCTGTTATTAGTGGCGCATCTCCTGCCAGAATGATAACCGTGCCTTCCTTATCCTTCAGAAAATTCTCGGCACACATAACAGCATGGCCAGTTCCAAGCTGTTCCTTCTGGTAAGCAGTATATATATCGTCACTAAGACAGGCTTTAACCTCATCTGCCTTATGGCCAACCACCACTACAAGCTGCTCCACTCCGGCTCCCTTTACAGCATCAATAACATGCTGCACCATAGGCTTTCCACAAACTCTATGCAGAACCTTTGGAAGCTTCGACTTCATTCTCTTGCCTTCTCCAGCGGCTAAAATAATTCCATAGCATTTATTCATTACACGCACCTCTGTTCATTAAATAAAACAACCTACTTTATTATATTGCAATTATCCACAATATTCAATGCACATAAGCATAAGTATTTAATAAGCTAATTTTCTGATTTTTAAAACAAATGCAATGGAAATAAAAACTGTTGCAAAATACAAAAAGAAAAAGGAAGTATAAACTTCCTCTTTACTCCTGCTCTGGCTCTGTTTCAGTGCTATTCTTTACCTTTTCATATTCATCAAGGATAGCTGTCTGTATCTTTTCCCTTGTATCAGTGTTGATTGGATGGGCAATGTCCTTAAATTCACCGTCTGGTGTCTTTCTGCTTGGCATAGCAATAAATAAGCCGTTCTGCCCATCAATAACCTTGATATCATGAACTACGAACTCATTATCGAAGGTTACCGATACTATTGCCTTCATTTTTCCTTCGTTAGCAATTTTCCTTACTCTCACATCTGTAATTTGCATAATTACACCACCTTCTAAGTTGCTTATACAAATATTATTCTTCAAACATTCATTTTTTCCTGCTTGATTTTTTAAGAATCATGAAAAAATATAAATATATTTTAAATTTATTGCATATTTACAAAATTCCCATTCCATGTTTTTACATATAATGTTTATTTTTTCCTTTTGATGGTTTACTTCCAGAATTCAGTAGGATTAATTATAACCTCACCGTTTTCCTCATCTATGGATTCAAGCTTTATAAGGGATACGTAATTATGAACAAGCCTCTTACAGTGGGCAGTACTTTCTATAAGTACTCCTATACCCACTACCTCGCTTTCAAATTCCTTCATAAGCTCCTCTATTCCATTGGCAGTCCCTCCAGCCTTCATGAAATCATCCACAAAAACACATCTTGTTCCTTTTTTAACTGACCTTTTTGATAGACTCATTGTTTGGAGTCTTTTTGAAGAGCCAGATAGATAGTTTATGCTAACTGTAGAACCTTCTGTAACCTTTGTATTTCTCCGAACAATTATCAGAGGAACATTAAGATACCTGGCAGTCATCATAGCAAGGGGTATACCCTTTGTTTCCACTGTAATAACGCAATCAGGGTTGTTATGTCTAAGCTTTTCTGCAAGCATTATTCCAATTTTATTAGTTATTCCAGGGGAACAAATGATATCATTCATGTAAAGGAATCCTCCAGGGATAATTCTGCCCGGATCCCTTAACATACTGCATAGACTGGTAACGAGAGCATTCTTTTCACTACTGGGCATGCCCTGAGTAAACTTCACTCCTCCAGCTGCTCCTGAAATGGTTTCAACTGTTCCACATTCAAGGGATTCCGCAACCTTTTTTACAATAGATATGTCCTCACTCAGTGTAGACCTGGCAGCCTTAAACATATCCGAAAAATAGCCCAGGCTGTATACCTTGTCTGGGTTATCAGATAATACCTTTAATATGGCTGCAACTCTTTCCTTTCTCTGTAAGCGTTCCAATATAACCACTTCCTATCCGTTCGTTCATATTTTGTCATGTATTCATGTGTATATTCATATAATAATAATATTAGTTCTTCCTAACATATAATCACTGTCAAAATTAAATTACGTACATTTAAGTAATTTTAATAAATTAAAATCGTTATATATCGGATAATTATTTTTTACTTCTAGATTTCATTCTAGATTATTATTAATAGCTTTTCAAGGCTTTTATAAACTTTTTAAGATATTTAACTTCATAAATATGTTATGATATAATATTTTTGTCAATACTTTAAATAGCAATAATTAGGAGTGATTAAATGTTCGATATCTACACTGACAAGGATAAGCATATACATTTCATAGGTATAGGCGGCATAAGCATGAGTGGCCTTGCCACAATACTTCTTGACAGGGACTACAAGGTTTCAGGCTCCGACAGGTCAGACTCACCACTGCTTGATAAGCTTAGAAAACAGGGTGCCCATATATATATAGGACATGCTGCAGACAACGTAAGGGGTGCAGACCTTGTAGTATACACTGCCGCCATAGCAGATGACAACCCTGAGCTTCTTGAGGCAGCAAGGCTTAACATACCCACCGTAGACAGGGCAGAGTTCCTTGGGGCAGTTATGAAACATTTCCCAAGATCAATAGGAGTGTCTGGAACCCACGGCAAAACCACCACTACATCTATGCTTTCACTTATGCTGCTGGAGGGAGGACTTGATCCTACTATAATGTTAGGAGGAGAGCTGGATGCCATTGGAGGAAACGTAAGGTCTGGCGGAGGCCCCTATATGGTTGCAGAGTCCTGCGAATATAAGGGAAGCTTTCTTAAATTCTATCCGAACATAGGAATTATACTTAACATAGACACTGACCATCTGGATTTCTATAAGGATATAGATGACATATACAATACCTTCTTGAAATTTTCCAAGAATATTCCTGAGGATGGTCTCCTGATTGGATGTGCGGAGGATTCAAGAGTAATGGACATATTAAACCAGGCCTCCTGTAAAACCCTATCCTATGGTATAAGCAAGGGAGACTTTACTGGGGATAATATTTCATATGACAGCCTGGGACACCCATCCTTTGAGGCTCTCCACAATGGAGAATCCTTGGGATATGTACAGCTTTCAGTACCCGGGGAGCACAATGTACTTAACTCACTAGCCTGCATTGCCTGCGGTTTCTATCTGGGTCTGAGCTTTGAGGTTATGGCCTCCAGCCTACATAGCTATTCAGGCACCCATCGGCGATTTGAAAAAAAAGGGGCGCTGGACGGTGTTACTGTTATAGACGACTATGCACACCATCCAACGGAAATGAAGGCTACAATAAAATCCGCATTAAACTACCCACATAAAAGACTGTACTGTGTTTTCCAGCCTCATACCTACACAAGAACCTATACCTTATTTGAGGAGTTCACAGAAGCCTTTTATGGGCTCGACAAGCTCATACTGGTGGACATATATGCAGCACGAGAGAAGGATACAGGACTTGTGAGCTCCAGCATACTCTGCGAGGCTGTGAAGAAAAATGGCATAGACTGCCGGTATGTAAAGGATTTTGAAGCTGCACTCTCCATTCTGAAGGATGAGCTGCGCCCAGGAGATGTGGTGATTACCATGGGAGCAGGAGACGTATTCAAAATAGGAGAAATGTACCTTAAGTAAATATAAACGCAATATAATGAGCATGCCGGTCGGCATGCTCATTTTTCTTTACTTCTATACATACGGCTTTACCTTAGGGACAGGACATCCATGTAGGACGTTTTACCATGCATTCCCCAATATTAATCGTAGGGGCGACCATCTCCTAAATGGATGTTTTCATCCCTACAATTCTTCTAATCATTATGCTCTTTCTTGATGGACCGCCCTGTAGATAAGCCTTCCGAAGTGTCTTATTGTTCCCCTGCAGGAGCCCAGCCTGCCGTTTTTTTTCATATACTGATCGTCTCCCCAGTCCTCACCATTAGCAGCATAGTCTGCTGTGCCATCATAAATCAAATGTCCCTGCAGCAGCTTTTCCATATTCTCAATGGTACAGAAGTCACCGGGCATTATTCCATTAATGATTCCACATTTTGACAGAACTGTTGATACAAACTCCACACAGGTGTATGCCCTGTATATACTTATTCTTGTCCCTATAGGAGTCATCATGGCCGATAAAGTATTGTATATATACTCACTTGAATTCTTTTTTATGTTTTCAATGATGCTTTCTAATTTTGTGTATTGTTCCTTGGTTACCGGAATGGCATATACCCTTATATCAGCAGCCTGTCCATCATTATAAAGGTATCTTAAGGCAGACTCCTCTACAAATCCACCTACCAGGGGACTGTCATAATTATACCTTGCAAAGGAATAAAGGGTGCTTAAATCCTTAGTTAAAGAAATAGCCACATGGTTATATTTATAATGGGTTACACGTCTTATGAGCTTTCCCATGCCAGAATTCGTTGACGCAAATACAATGCATATTTGTTTTTTATCTTTATCCTGCAAAGTATTCTCCCCCCTTCCATTTCATATAGATAAAGCGGCATTGACACAAAATAGTAGTACAACAAAACTGTTCTGCTATAATAAATATATATTTTATTCTGTGCGTCTAATTTTGTCAATCTCTAAAATTTCATACACTAGACCTGAGTAAATGCACGGCGGTAATTGACATAATTCTACATATTATGCTATAATTTTTAGCACATGATTAAAACTTATTCCCTGTTTTGCGAAAAGTAAACATAGATATTATATATATTTTGTTACGGTTAAACCATTTCAACAGGCTCTGGGGATAAAGCATTATTAATCAAGAGCTATCCTCATATACTTCTACCGGTTGAATGTGTCTTTTTCCGTATATTGGGGATGATTAGCATATTCCCCTAACATTTATCACCCCATGTTTCTGAGATTTCAGATTTTCGCTCGGGGCTATAGTAGTTGTTTCAGGAGTTGTAATATGAAGATAGGAATTATAGGGTGTGAAGCCACCATACAAACTGTTAAAAATGCAGTCTCATCCGAAATTGTATTTGATGAATTAACTGAGATACCCTGCGAAGCGGAGAACGTGGGTCAGGTAGTAGAGCAAAGCCAGCCAAAGTTAGACGTTATACTTTTTACCGGCTACCTAAGTTTCTTTCATGCCTGCCAAAATGTTGTAGCAACAATACCTTGGAGTTACGCTAAACGCTCAGGTTATTCTGCCACTCAGGCGCTGCTTAAAGCTTCCATAAAAGGTACGAATATAAGCCACATCACCTATGACCTGTCGGAAAACCCGGTGGTTCAGTTGGAAAGGATAATTTCGGATAATAGCAGTATCACACACAAGGATATGCGGCTTTTAAAATACGTAGACAACAAATTCTACACACGGACCGAAGATAACTATGTGCACAATGCTTTAGCCTTCCACAGGGAAAATCTTAGATCCGGCAAGGCAACGCTTTGTCTCAGCGGAATGGCTGATGTTGTGCAGGCGTTGCGTGAAGAAGGCTATAGTGCAGAATTGGTGTGTCCCACGGACGAGGAACTGAAACAACAGATAATTGAACTTAGACTTAGATATCAGATTCGGAAGGAACATCAAAATTCAGATATGTCCTTCGCCGTTCTTGCTTTTAGAACCGGAGTAGCAGAAAACTACAATCCTGAGTTCCAGCGTTATATGAAAATGAGCATCGCCCATCAGGTTGAGACATGTGTGTTTAATTTTGCACAAATGCTTGGTGCTGCTATGGAAATAAACGGAAATGGCTATTATATGCTATATACAACTAAGGTGGAGTTGAGTATAGTTACTCAAAACTTCTCCACCTTGTTCCTTTTGCAGGATATACGTCCTATACTGAGCATAGCTCGAATTAACATCGGTATAGGTATTGGCAGCACACATGCCATGGCTAAAGAAAACGCCGAGCAGGCTGTAATAAGGGCGGAGCGATTTAGTAAGAGTTGCTATTACATTATGGAAAGCGGCGGTGTTATAGCAGGGCCGTTTGGATCAGAAGAAGACGATAATGATAAGCTGCTCAACAGGGAAACCATATCACGAATCAGTTGCGAAACCGGAGTGGGAATTCCGGTCATTATGAAGTTATTGAGAGTGCAGAAACAATACAAATTTGACACAATTACGCCGACAGAGCTGGCCGTAATGTGTAACATGACACAGAGTAATATGAATCGTGTACTTGCAAAGCTTGAGGCAAGTAACTACGCCGTAACTACCGGTTATCAGCCTGTTGCAGGTCCGGGTAGACCGCGTCGTATAATAAGGCTTTCATTCATTGCAGAAATGTTGTAAACACACATATTGTACATATGCGTAAATCCAACTGCCGTTCTTATATCACAGCCTGTTTTTCAAGCAATAGTTGAAAAACAGGCTGTTTAATATGTATTTTAATATTATAAAATGCCCATATAATTCAGGTAAAAAAGAGAGACTGCTTTTTAGATATACACAAATCAGTAAACTCTACTCATAATTTCCTCTGGCACACCTAATCTATCCGTGATTCATCGCAAGCCGCATTTATTCCATCATCACTATATCCCTCAGCTTCAACATATTTCATCAGGAAATCCATAAACATCCTGCTGCCTTCCCTTAGGCTTCCCTTATCTAACCATTCGCCGCGAGTGTGTAGCCCGCCGCCGCGACATACGCCTAAGCATATGGCAGGTATACCTCTTGAGAGTGGTATATTACAATCCGTAGACGCAGAATACATTTTAGGCTCGCAACCAACAATTTTCCTGACGGAATCAGCAGCACGTTCTACCAAAGCTTTGAACCTTGTCTGGTCCACGTTCCCTACGCATGGTCTGTCTCCAACCATCTCGCAGCCTATCTTTACGCCCATTGCCCGGTATACTTCCAATACTTTTTCAAACATGTCTTTCATTGTCAAAAGACATTTCTGACTATCCGAACGGTACTCGTAAAGCATTTCAGCTTTCTGAGCTATGGTATTCACGGATGTTCCACCTTGTATAACTCCAACATTATAGGTTGTGCAGCTATCCCCCTCCACTGGAACCTTTATTGTATACAGCAGATCTATCATTGATGCGATATTATGTATAGCATTTCTGTTGCCGAAATTTCCAAATGAATGGCCCCCTTCTGTCTCAACTGTCACTCTGTATCTGTGTGAGCCAACCGATTTGACAGCTATCTCGTCTATCGCCTTGCCGTCCAGTGTAATAAACTCCTGTATGCGATCGCCGTAACGGTCTACAATAGCTCGACTTCCCTTAAGATTTCCAAGGCCTTCCTCGCCGCTGTTAGCTACAAATACCAAACCGCATTTCGTTGCAGGACGATTCTTTAGAACATATCTTGCACATATCATTAAAACTGCAAGATTCGCGGTATCGTCTGTAACACCTGGACTGTATATGCGTTGGTCATCTTCTGTGAACGGCATGGGTTCGGTATCAGGAAACACTGTATCCGTATGGGCCATAAATATCGTAACAGGACCGTTCGGCTTTACATTATACTCACATATAACGTTAAGAGCATTATCAATTATTGGTTCACCATTCCACTCTGAAAACCGCTGTTTACAGTACTCAGCTCTTTTGCTCTCAAAGTTTGAGGGTGCGGGGATAGCGCACATCTCCCTTATCAGCGTTATTACGTCAGGAATAGATACAGCTAAATATTCTTCAGCATTCTTCCTCATCATAGTCACAACTCCCTGTACGTTTTTGCTGGAAATTAACGTCGTTATATTCTTTTGGTACAATTGTTTTTTGGTACTCTATTATCTCATTTTGAAAATCCGGATTCTCGAGTATATCAACTACCGTCAATGCAAGACCCTTAGCTCCCTTGATGCAGATCTCGTCTGCTCTCGGGGTAACTGCATCATTAGCAAAGTCCACACTGTGCTCGTTCACTGACTTTTGTGATATGTTGAGGTAGTCATGGATAATGGGCAAATGTATTGACACATTTCCTATATCAGATGATCCATAGAACTTGGTATTGTCTGCGTAGTTCATTTTTTCTCCAAGCATCTCCATGTTATGTTTAAAGGCCTCACTCATGGGCAGATTCGTATAACGTTCGTAAATCATGTTGCCTTCTGTTATATCCACTTTTGCCCCTGTCAAAAGGGAAGCTGCTTTTGCGGCACGACACACCTTATTCATGAGATCGTTTATTTCAATCACCGTTTTAGTACGCAAGGAAAAAAGGCATGTACTTTCTTCCGGCACAACATTTGCCGCCTTTCCACCATCCAGTATCACTCCGTTTACATTATCCGAAGGCAGAAAGGTGGGGCGCAATCGATCTATACCATTGAACAGTTCAATCGCAGCACTGAGCGCGTTTATACCGCTTCGAGGCATCGATGAGTGCGCAGATTTACCCGTGTAGTGTATCGTTAAGCAGGTGGTTGCCCTTGCAGATCGATTTATAAGATTTTTCCCTGATGTTGGGTGCATCATTAAGGCGAAATCGACATTATCAAATACGCCCTCATTAACCAATATACACTTGCTTCCGAAATTCTCCTCTGCAGGAGTTCCAATCAGTGATACCTGACCGGCAAAATCATTCATTTCCTTTGCAATTGCAAGAAATGCACCGGTAGCGCATGTAGCTATTATATTGTGACCACAGCCATGCCCCACTCCTTCAAGAGCATCATACTCAGCCAAAAAAGCAACGTGTGGTCCAGGTGTGCTGCCGACAACGGTAGCACGAAATGCAGTTTCCAGTCCTGCAATGTTCTTTTCCATAGCTATGCCATTGGCATTAAGCATTTTTTCAATGGCAGCTACAGCCTTATATTCTTTGAGACCGGTTTCTGGATTGTCGTGAATAAAATGTGACAGCCTTATCAGGCTTTCCTGATTTGCATCAACATTACTTATAATCTTTTCCTTTTTCAAATCCATTACACTCACCTTTTTGCAGGCTGCCAAGAGTTATCCCGGCAGCCTGAAAACACTAATCATTCAATTTGCTATATTAGTCGCTATAAACCACAGCGTTCTGATATTCGTGGGCTCCCATCTGGCTTAAGTTTAATCCCTCCAGGTTGGCGGTTGCACCTATTAGCTTGACATCCTGGTATACGGGAATCATGGGCAAGTTTTCAGAGTATATTTCAAACAGTTTGTCCGTCATTTCATCACGTTCAGCGCCTTCGCCTGTGCACTTCCACTTTGCATGCAGCTCATCGTACTCAGCATTCGAGAACCTGCCGTAGTTAGTTGGGCTACCTGTCCTGAGTGTCCAGTTGAGAACGTAATCAGCATGACCGATGTTATTTGAGAAGAAGTGTATACGCATACCAAATGGATCTCCCGCATTGCCTCGCGCCGTAATAGTATTATCGTCCAGAGTTTCGATTTTCAGTGTAATTCCAATCGCCTCAAGCTGATTCTGGAGAATAGTAGCAAGCTCAGTATTCGCCTGAGCCGAGTTACACCAGCATGGCATCTCAAAACCATCTGCATAGCCAGCATCAGCCATTAATTGCTTTGCTTTTTCAACATTGTAGGAATACTCTGTAATAGCCCGATAATCAGTAAGATTCGAAGGTAATATGTCATAGGTGGGTTTTCCATAGCCATAGGTCACAGCCTGCACAATGGAATCCTTATCTATGGCATATGCAATCGCCTGACGTACCTTAGGATCCTTCCATGGCTGGTCATCCTTGCTATCCATATAGAACATAATTATCTTTACAGATGGAGTCTGAAGCAATTGAAGATTCTCGTCCTGCTTGACTGTGGATACACTGTTGTATGGAATATCGTATGCCACATCTATCTCGCCAGTTTGAAGCAAAGTGACGCGCTGACCAGACTCCGGCACAATTTTCATGGTAAGGTACTTGGTCTTGGCAGGTTCGCCCCAATAATCGTCAAACCTCTCGAGGGTGTAATAATCGCCCGTACTGTAGTCTTTCATTTTGTATGGACCAGTACCTACAGGTTTTGTTGCGAACCCATCAGGATCAGCTTCATATGTGTCCTTCGGAAGCATGGATATCAAAGGATCGGTCAGTACGTTAAGGCAACTGGGCATCGGGGAAGAAAATTTTATGACCAGGGTCTTAGAATCGGGAGCATCGCACCCAATGTAGCCGTCTCCAAAGGCATTCTGCTCTTTTTGCAACAAATCAATGGTGAATATTGCATCTTCCGCAGTGAAATCCTCTCCGTTGTGGAACTTTACATTCTCGCGCAGATGCATAGTAAGGCTGCACTCATCTTCTGACCATTCCCATGATGTAGCCAGACAAGGTGCTACATTCATATCGGCATCCATAGTAACCAGAGGATCGTACATGTTATTCGTCAGCGTATACGCTCTCTCCTGGAAGCCCCTATGGGGATCAAGGCTTGTAATATCAGAGCCCTGAGCAAAGATGATTTCATCTTTAATTTTACGGTCGCCCGTTTGTTCACCTGTGGGTTCTTTGCTGCCGCAAGAGCATATTACGGAGCATATCATACACAGAGCCATCAGCGTTACAAAAAACTTTTTCATTTTGTTCCTCCTTTTTTTATCTTATTTGTCATCTCCCAAAGGGAGATATGACCAACTATTAAATGCGGCAGCACGCTACAAAGTGACCGGGAGATACTTCTCTAAGCGGCACAGACTTTGCACTGCATTCCGCACAAGCATTATTGCATCGCTTTGCAAAACGACAGCCTTCACCTACATTTATTGGGCTGGTAATCTCACCCTTGAGGATTATCCTGTCCATATGTATATCAGGGTTGGGTATCGGTATTGCCGAAAGCAATGCTTTTGTATATGGTGACAGCGGATTTTTGAATATTTCGTCGGGCGAAGCCATTTCAATGATCTGACCAAGGTACATAACAATTATCTGGTTTGAAAGATGCTTAACCACAGAAAGATCATGAGTGATAAAAAGATAAGTGAGATTAAACTGCTCCTGCAAATCCTGCATTAGGTTCAGTATCTGTGCTTGTATGGAAACATCTAGTGCACTTACAGGTTCGTCGCAGATTATTATCTCGGGTTCTAAAGCTAACGCTCTTGCAATGCCTATACGCTGTCTTCTACCGCCATCCAACTCATGAGGATAGCTGTTTGTAAGCCTCTTTGAAAGGCCGACCAATTCCATTATACGAAGAACTTCCTTTTCAAGCTCCGCCTTCTGTTTTCTACTGTATATTCCCTGTATAAGCAACGGTGCGGCAATGGCTTGGCTAACCGTCATACGCGGGTTTAAAGATGAATATGGATCCTGAAATATCATTTGCATGCTGGTTCTGGTATGCTTCATCTTCCCTGCATTATATTTGGTTATGTCTTCACCGTGGAAATACACATGACCAGAGGTGGGTTCATGCAAGCGCAATATAGTTCTGCCCAAAGTAGACTTACCACAACCGGATTCGCCCACTATTCCAATTGTTTCGCCCTTACACACGGAGAAATTGATGTCATCTACCGCCTTAAGGGTACCAAACGGGGTATTGAAATACTTTTTTAGGTGTTCAACTCGCAGTATTAATTCAGACATTGTCCTTCTCCTTTCCTGCCTCAGTAAAGAAACAGCGGCAACTGTGTTCTCCGCAAATCTGATTCATTAACGGGTGCTGCTTGCGGCACAACTCCGTAGCCAAAGCACACCGAGGGGAGAAGGCACAGCCGTCCAGAATGGAGGTAGGATCAGGCATAAGCCCTTCAATCGGGTGCAATCTCTTTTCCTTTATGTGTATTTTAGGTATGCAATTAATCAGTCCTTTTGTATATGGGTGTGAAGGATTCAAAAGAACATCCCTCACGGTACCATACTCTACTATCTCGCCGGCATACATTATCGCTACCTTTTGACAGGTTTGCGCTACAACGCCCAGGTCGTGTGTAATAAGAAGTGTCGATGTGCCCAGTTTTTTCTGAAGATTAGTCATCATTTCCAGCACTTGCGCCTGTATAGTGACGTCAAGAGCAGTAGTTGGCTCATCAGCGATAAGAAGCTTAGGGCTGCATGCCAGTGCTATTGCTATTACCACTCGCTGCTTCATACCCCCAGAAAATTGGTGGGGGTAATCATTAACACGGTCTGCCTTAATCCCCACAAGTTCCAGCATCTCGCAGGCTTTTCTCTGCGCTTCAATGCGATTCAGTTTCTCATGAACTCTAATCGTTTCAGCTATCTGCTCACCTACGGTCATAACAGGATTGAGAGCAGTCATCGGGTCTTGGAATATCATCGATATTTCGTTGCCGCGAATCTTTCTCAGGTCTGAATCCTTCATTTTAAGCAGATCACAATCTCTATAGAGTATCTCACCTGATGTTATATGTCCGGTAGGCTTCTTTATGATGCCCATTACACATTTTGCAAGGGTAGTTTTCCCCGCACCGGTCTCACCCACCAGCCCGGTGGTTATACCTTCTTCCATTTCAATGCTTGCTCCGTTTAGGGCATGTACCACACCGTCATCGGTATGGAACTCCACAAAAATGTCTTTTATATCCAATAACTTTTTCATTTCGTTTCCTCCGTTAGCGTTTCATCTTGGGGTCGAGAGCATCTCTTAGACCATCGCCAAACAGGTTAACTGCTATAACCGCTATCACCAAAAACAGCCCGGGGATGACAGAAATATGCCATGCATCCATCATATAAACCTTGGCTGCGGTAAGCATGGAGCCCCACTCCGGTGTCGGAGGCTGTACGCCGAGGCCAATATAGGATAGCCCTGCCACGTTCAGTATTGAGCTTCCTACACCCAGTGTGAACTGCACCAGTATAGGCGCCATAGCGTTAGGAATTATATACTTAGTAATTATAGTAAAGTTATTTGCACCCATTGCACGAGCTGCCTCGATAAATTCTTGATCCTTTACCGACATGACGGCAGCCCGGGCTATCCTTGCATAGCCAGCAAGTCCTGATATACCGAGAGCTATCAGCAAATTCGGTATACTGGTGCCAAGTGCGGTTACTATTGCCATCGCCAACAGAATAAAAGGGCAGGCAAGTAAAACATCCATTAGACGCATGATTACGTTGTCAATTTTTCCACCGTAGTAACCTGCAATTGTCCCTAAGGGACCACCTACCAGCAATGAGAAAATAACCGCCAATATGCCTATTACAAGTGAATACTTGGTCCCCCAAAGTATGCGCAGAAGCATATCTCTGCCAAATTCGTCACAACCGAAAGGATGTTCAGCACATGGAAGCAAAAGCTTATTTGCAAGTTCCTGCTTTTTAACGTAATTGTTATATATTTCCTTGTTGGTAGCAAAGTCTATCCCTACAGTAGCTACAACTATCAGCAATAACACAATCAGTATCGCAAGTCCAATCATGGCTGTGCGATTGTGTCTAAACTGGAGCCAGGATTGCTGTACCAACGTCCTCTGCGACACTTCGCCAGAGGATTTTTTCGATTTCTTTTTCATTATAGGGTCCCCCTCTTAGCTCGCTGATATTGAGACTTAATTCTTGGGTCAACAAATGCATACAAAATATCTACTACAAGATTGACCAGTGTAAAGAGCATTGCCAGCACAACGACTGAAGCAAGAACGCACGGGGTATCCTTTGCACTGATGGACTCGACTACAAAACGACCTACACCAGGCCAGGAAAATATTGACTCAGTAAGAACACTGCCACCCAACAACGAACCAAAGTTAAGGCCAACGCTGGTAATAATTGGTATAAGGGCATTCTTGAGCATATGCTTAACCCTTATCTGATTTTCTGGCAATCCCTTTACGCGGGCGGTATCAATGTAATCCTTGTTAACCACCTCGAGCATGGAAGACCTTGTCATACGTACCACCATCGCCATGGTACCACCCGATAGGCAAAAGGCGGGGAGAATAAGGCTCCTTACAGCCGGTACAAAGCCTCGATTCAAAGTGGCTGCTGCAGGCAACAAACCCAGATTTAGTGAGAATACCTGCACGGCTACAAGTCCAATCCAAAATACCGGGGCTGCTGCGAGTATCAACGACAACACTGAAACAATATTATCAAATAACGAATAGTGGTATATAGCTGAAAACACACCTATTGGTATACCTATTACTAATGCAATCATTACCGCTACTGAAGCAAGGGTCACGGTCTTTCCTATCCTATCCTTTATCTGTTTAGAAACGTCCATACCGTTGCGGTAAGACATTCCCATGTCCCCGCGGAGCAAACCGGTAACAAAGTTTGCATAACGAGTAAAAAAAGGATCATTGAGTCCAAGTTCTTCCCTGAGTTCCTCCTTTTGCTCCTCCGGCGCCATTTCGCCGAGTATAATGATTGCGGGATCTCCCTTTGTCATATCCATGATGGTGAACACCAACAGTGTTGCACCCAGCAACACTGGTATAGCCAACAGGCATCGTTTAAGAATAAACCTTAACAATGTTTATACCTCCAATTACTATCTATTCAAAAGAGCAAGTTCTCTCTCGCAACATTCTATAGCCAGCCTGAGCCTATGAATTATCCGGTTCTTCTGGCGGAGAAATTCGGTACAAAGAGCTGTGTAATATATTTCGGTGCAGTTAGCAGATGTTTTGCCCAATGGTTTACTAAGACCAGGTAATTGCCATTTACAGTTTGCAGGCCCTTGTTCATACGGACTTGATGAGGTATACATAAGTCTGGTAAGTTCACCGGCAAAAGCAATAACCGTTTGCTCAAGTTTATCGTTTTTCATGTAGGCGGCTGTAAGGCGCTTTGCACAGTCTTTAGCCGAGAGCAGCGCATCATATACTTCGCTAAGGTCAAAATCAGCAGTAAGTCCCTTTTTTATTTCATTAAGTCGCAATTCAAATTCGTTCAAGAAGCTGTCAAAATCAAACGGAAGGCGGTCACTGTTAGCAAATATCGCTGCCAGCTTACCTATTACACAGTGATCCCTCATCATCACGTTCATGTCTACTTTGTCTAAGGTATCCTCAATGGTATGCCACCAATAAAATATGCCGTTTCCTAAGTCACTCCTGTTGAAGCGTGGCATAATAGCGAAGGGAACATTAGCACCCCAAAATGTTTGGTCAGCGAACCTGTCCATAGGAATAGGAGGCTGCGGCGGCTGCTCGTTGAACTCTTTCATCCATTCTATGGCATTATTGTAGCCTTCCATGCCACCTGTATTAAATGCCACAATATCGCTGGTCATACATCCCGCAATGTCCATATTCACGTGTGCAATGCAATGGTCATACATCTTATTGAAATGAGTATCAAAGTAATATGTTGATCCAGCGTATTTACCGTCGCTGTGACCGGACCACCAGGCAAACATAACCGATCGTTTCAGCTCGTTGCGGTGCTTGTAGAATAAACGTGCCAGTTCTATCATGGAAGCATTTGCGCAGGCATTATCGGTAACACCATCATGCCACCCATCGTAATGACCTGACACTAATACAAAATCATCGCTCTTTCCTTGAATAAAGGCTATAGGCATACTGCTCTTTAGTATTCCTGTCTCCATTTTTACAGACAATCGACCCTTTACTGTACCACAATTTATCTTCTGCCTGACCCATTCGCCGTTAGCATTGGTAATCTCTGCAACTGGGAGGAATGGATACTTGTCCAAATCTTCGGTTTCCGGAGTCCCCCACACACCGCCTATGCTTCCGTGGTGGGCTAAGTCAAAAGGCCATATATGTATAAGTGCCTTTACCCCTGCTTTTGTAGCTCTCACAGCAAAATCGTAAGAATTATCATACGTGAGGACTATCTTCCCTGCCAATGAAGATAGCCTTGCTTCTGTACCCATCTGCGTGACATTTTTGTCCTTACTGGCCTCATCAAAGGCAAGCTCACACTCGATTTCGTCACATTCACCGCTAAATACATAAGGCGTGAGCCGGAATTCTCTGCCGCAGACAGTCAGCACAGCATCACCTGGTATACTGCGAAAACACGGGTACTGCACCCATTCTACCGGTATATTGTAGGACAGGAGTCTATCTCGTATGTACTCCGCAGCAGCCTCTCCATCCTTTGTGCCGGAATATCGAACCCAACTACTAAGTTTTTTAATATCCGTCCAAATACTGTCCCTGCAACTTTCGCTCTTCACTGCATGATACAACCGTTCAACATTGTATTCCATCGGAATACCCTCCTTTGCGATCAAATAAGTCCCGATTAAAAGTCCCAAAGTCAAGACACATGTAGTAATAAAAAAACTACTGGAAATTATGTGATTCAATCCAAACATATGAAATTGTACATCTCCAACCGGCCAAGTCGGGTAAGGGATAACGCTTACAAAGAGAAGAGATGACCGTCAAACAACAACGGACACTGTTGCAGGATATGAGCTTCTTCATTGCAATACAAAGGTATTGTTTCACAATGAGCTTTTAAACGATAGAAGCTGTCGGCAATACTTAAATCTTTTCGCACCATATCCTGTAGTTAATGTGCGCTTTGCCCATAATAGCACAAAATACACTTGCTTAACTAACAACAAACCATGGTAGCAAAGCTAAACTATCGGTCAATTTGGGATGAAAAATATTATATTCACCATCCCCAGGTCCCCTTATTTATTATTATATATTTTTTAAATTGTATTAAAATTTGCAAA
>JAEZLD010000140.1 GCA_023415335.1 Bacillota bacterium
TTGCAGTTATATTCAGCTTATGCTGAGTTATATTTGCTTCGCAAGTTAATAAGGCGAATATAATATAACTGAAGCTGCAGGCTTCAATATCACTCCGAGCCAAGCGAGGAATATCACTTTTGCCATAAGCAAAAATATAATTAAAATAGTTATTTTGTATTGCTTAGGCAAAAATCCTGAATACGTAAATGTTTGGGATTTTTACGTATTCAATACACATCTTTCATAAAAATTTTTCAGCATAAGCGATTATTATATTCAAAGTTTATTCTACTATTCTTAATATAAACATCATGCTATAACATGCAAAAGAGTAGTTTCGTCTTGTAGAAAAAACAAGCACAACATGGTAAAATATGTTAAAATGGTTGGTTTGGGGGGATAGAGTGAAATACTACAATAGGAGCCAGGCATTACTGATTGGTATATACTCTCATATTTCATCTCTTTATGCAGATAAGTATGGTAATATCTCACTGTCCAAGGAAAAAAAGATCCGAAGGCTTATAAATAAAAGTTACTTGAGCCAGCTTCCACTGGAAATACAAAAGGAACTATCAAATGATGTTTCTTTTGCTGATATGCTCGAATATTTGAAGGAACAAAATGCAGAGTATGAAAGGATGCTTGAGCAACGCGATAAGGAGCTGGAGTCTGTTGCAGGGGAGCTTTGTCCAGAGGATGTATCTCTTGTGAGAATGTTAATGACTAGCGAAAACCTATATTTTTTATCAGCGGATGATTCTGTGGAGATAACCGTTAGTGAATCCTATTCCTATAGTTGCTTTCTTATATTACAGCATGTAGAAGTAGCAGGTACTTTGCCAGTTGATTATTTGCATGGCGATTGCCTGGATTATTACGAGTTGTCTAAGTGCGGCAGCCTTTACTGTCTGGAACTGGCTTATTACGATTATGATGATGAATACAGCGAAAAAATATGCAGAATAACTTTTTCAGGGGCAAAGAGCAGGAAGGAAAGATACAATGGGTTACAAATTGCCTATGGTTTTGAAACACCTTGGGAGTATCTTTGTTCTGTTGCAGATGAGCTTTCACATTGTAAAGGGGCAGGCTGTGAGCTAAATGAAATGGAAAAGGATCTGATGCCCGTAACAGAAGCTCTTAATAATCTCCGAAGCAGGGATTGGACGGCTGATTATTCTGCTTTATATGATATGGCGGAACAAGTAGGCCTTATTGAATTAAAAAGAATTGCTGCCAAAAAACTTCTCTTAAAATTAAACGACAGATGCTATGAGCCATTATGGAGATTCATCTATAGCAGGCTTGAAGAATCTCAAGCTCAATACCCAAATAAAGCAGATGTACTTTGTGAATGGATACATGTTGAAGGTACTCGTATAACTATAGTTGAAAAACTGAAGGAATATGGATTTGCGGGGAAATACCCTGACTTTTATAAAGCATCATCTATGGGGGGGCCTAAATTAGTAGCCTCCTATGGACAATCCTATTTTATTGCACATGAAAAAAATGTTATCCATCATATTAAATGTATTGAAAGCTACGAGGGTGATTTAAGGATTATTTTTATTTGCGGAACCACATGCTTGAGGAAGGATGAAAGTGTTAAAACAGATACCTTTTCCTGTATGTTTAATACAAAAGGCAGGCGCAGCTTTCACACTATAACAGCAGAATGTCCTCAGACTGTGCCGGAATATATGGAGAAGCTACCACCTATTTCAGATTTTGCAGAAGTGGCAGCAAAAAAAGCATCGCTTATAAAGCTGACGAAGGAAGAGCGTAAAAATTCATGGTTCAGGGACTCATCCGGCTCGGCAACAATGTTTTTGATAGCCCTATGGATTATTGCGGGTATCTTTTTAGGGTTATGCATGACGGCAGGCTTTATTGTTTTAGAATTTCTTGCATATCTGATTATTAAAGGGTCACTTAGAGGCTTTCTTGTTTTATTTATGGATACGCCATGGTGGATGGTATTCCTTGGCTGTGCTATACCCATTGTGGGAATAATGTCTGTTCTCACTATTACTGGAAACAAGAAGTAGGGTCTCATAGAACTCATAAAAATAATCTCTACCAATAACTTAAGTGGAAGCGGATATGGAATTACATATACCAATATGTCTTATTTATTGGTAAAGGCAAAGTAAAAAGGAACGGCTATGCCATTCCTTTTGAGTTCCTATTTAAGATGGCTGTCGAACCAGTCTGTTATTTCCTTAAGCCTTCTTATACGGTGCTGTGGCTTTCCGCTTCTGCTGAGTTCGTGGTTCTCCCCCTTAAACATGCACAGCCTTGCCTCAACTCCGTGATATTTAAGGGCTGTGAACATTTGAAGCCCTTCTGCCAGCCAGCATCTGTAATCCTCCTGGGAGTGTATGAAAAGAGTAGGTGTCTTTACTTTGTCTGCATACTTCAAAGGAGAGCGGTCCCAGAGCTTTTCATAATTGTTCCAAGGGGTTCCTCCGTTCTGGTCATCAACGAAATAATAGCCTATGTCGGTGGTGCAGAATTTTGATATCCAGTTCGCTATACTGCGCTGGGAGGCAGCAGCCTTGAACCTGTCTGTGTGGCCTATTATCCAGTTGGTCATAAAGCCTCCGTAGGAACCTCCCGTAACACCTATCCTTTCCTTGTCAACAAAGGTGTAGCGGCTTAGTATTTCATCTGTAAAAGCCATAAGGTCATCATAATCTATAGTGCCGTATTTACCCCTTATATCTGAGAATTCATTGCCTCTTCCATCGCTTCCCCTTGGGTTGCAGAAGAATACCGCATAGCCGTGGTTTGCCCAGTATTGCATCTCGTGTATGAACACGGAGCCATAAACAGTTTTAGGGCCTCCGTGGATATCAAGTATAGCAGGATATTTAACCCCTTCCTTGTAGTCTGATGGCTTCATTATCCAGCCTTCTATTGTAACTCCGGGTGCGGTTTCTACCTTGAGGTATTCCGGAGTGACTACGGTTCTCTCCTCATTTACCCAGTCATTAAAATGGGTAAGCTGGGTTTCATTGCCGCCTGAGAGCTTATACACTTCCTGCAGCTTGTTTTCCTTTAAGCCTATAAAAAGCAGGCTGTTTTCACTTACTGAGAAGCCATCTACTGAGCCTTCAGTGCCTATTACTCTTTCAACTGTTCCATTTGAATCTATTGTATTTAAATATGTACTGTGGTACTCGGTTGTCAGGAAGTATACCTTATCCTTAAACAACTGTATTGACTGTGATGAGCCATAGCGGCAATCTGAGCCTACGGACTGCCAGAGGGAGGTTTCATAGTCCTTAATAAGGCAACGAACCTCTCCGGTATTTACATTCAGTGTATACCATTTATGGTTTTCATTAATCCCGTATTTCTGGCAGTCACTGGCTGTAAATATAATGGTATCCTCACCTATAAATTCTCCATAGCTATAGGAAAGGTCTGCTGGGTAGGATTTGCCATCAAGGGATTTACCTGTCAGCATTTCAAGGGAACCTCTCTTAAGGTCATATATGGCAAGCCTGTTATACAGGGGCATCTTGTCTTTATATTCTGAGAGAATAACCACAGCTTTAGACCTGTTACGGTTAAGTTTATAGTCTTCAACACTGGTAAAGCCTGAGGTTATCGGCTTTACACTGTTTTCTCTTATGCTGTAGAGGAAAAGACCTGTTCTTATTTTGTTGATGAATCCTACATTGTTGGCCCAAAATGGAATTTCATCAAGTACCTCGTAGTCTTTTTCCTCTTGTTTATATTTGTGGCGGTTCTCCTTTTCTTCCTGAGGCAGGGTATAGTATAGAGGCATTCCTGCATTATATTCTGAAAGGAACAAAAGGGTATCATCATCAATTATTTCTATTCTTGAAGCAGCTATTGGTATCCTCAGGCATGGCAGGGCCTCTCCCCCATGGATGCTTATTTTATATATCTGGGTAAACTCCTCGCCTGATGCCAGCTTTTCCTTATCTTTAGAATCCCTTATTCCTGGGAAGAGAAGAGTATCATTGCCCATCCACATGAAGTCCTTTTCGCTTCCGTAAGAGGTGAGCTGGGAGTATTTGCATGTTTCTGTATCCATAACCCAGAGGCAGGAGTGGTACCTGTTCTCGTTTTGGCTACAGTTATGGACTACAAAAGCTGCATGCTTTCCATCAGGAGAATGTTTTATGCCAGAGAGGAATTTGTAATTTAAAAAGTCATCAATCATAATATTTCCCATTGTCTTTCCCCCTTTATTTTTTATATAGTCTTATTTTAGCAAAAGGAATATGCTTTATCAAACAAGCGGGTTTGGCGACAAAGGTGGTGAAAGCATTAAATTACATGTTGAAAAAAATCGGGCAATAACACACAATAATAATGAAGATATGAAATGCAGGAGTCATAATAAAAGTGAAAATAGGCACAGCCAAAAGGCTCTGCACTTATTAAAATATATTAACAGTCAGCTAATAGAATAAAAAAGGAGAATTCATAAATGGAAAACTTTATAGAAAATCCTAATCTGCCTGATGGGCAGGTGTCCCTGATGGTTGTGGACGGAAGAATATCTGAAGATATGGAAAATACACTTGAAAAGAGGGGCGTAAGGCTTATAAAAACCACTCCAATAAAGGAAATAATGCCACAGATAGCATGGCACCCGGATATAATGCTGCATCATATTGGCGGAGACAGAGTGGTCGTGGCGCCAAATACGCCTGAGAAATTAGTGTATTCCCTGGAGCAGGAGGGCTGTAAGATAATTACCGGTATAAGGGAGCTTAACGAAAAATATCCTCTGGACATATCTTACAATGTGGCACGCCTTGGAGGCTTTGCTCTCTGTAGCATAAAAAATACGGATGAGGTGCTTTTGGAAAAGCTGCAGGAGGGTGGAGTGCAAGTTGTTGACGTATCCCAGGGATATGCTAAGTGCTCAGTATGCATTGTGGATTCTAACAGCATAATAACATCAGATAAGGGAATAGCAAGGGCAGCGGCAAATAAGGGTATTGAGGTGCTGCTTATAGATCCAGGATATATTGAACTTAAGGGTCTTGATTATGGTTTCATTGGAGGAACTTCAGGATTTTTGTCGGCTAAGGAGTTAGCCTTTGCTGGCTCTTTAGAAAAACATCCACAATATAGCATCATTTTTAATTTCGTGTTAAAACATGGGAAAACACCCATAAACTTATGTGAAAATACCCTTCATGATTTGGGGACATTAGTTCCTTTAAAGGAATATAGTATATTGCGAGCATAATTATTTCCTGTATAGCAATCCATGCCTCACATATACTATTGTTGAAGGGAGTGATAAAATTGATTCTCCTGTCAATCGGCTACAGTAAGGATAACAGGGACATATACGATAGACTAAATGAGATGTGCAGTTTTTTTAAAAGCAAAGGAGTAAGCCTAGGGCTTGTTGAAAACGATATAAGTAATATGCACTATATAAAGTGTGTTTTAAGAGATACAGAAAGCGATATAAGGCAGTTTGAAAATTGCAGGGATATGTTCACTACCTATTCGGCAAACGTTATATATGATTTTATATCCAAGGGCTATGAATCTGAAATGCTTGACAAGATAGTTACAGAAAAATATAGCTACCTGGATAAGGAGGATATTGAGGAGATAAGGCATAGGTCCATGGAGGTCATAGATGGAACTGGAATATTTACTACCCAAGGACTGCTTTACAGCATAAGCTGTAGAAACAATATATTGAAAAAGCTTGAGGAATATCTACAGGAAAACAGTGAGATAATACTGGACGGCTTTATAACCTTTAGGCTTAAGGATATAAACCAGGAATTAAACAATATACTGGACAGAATAGTTGAGGAATACGTAATAGAAAAGGAATACAGTGAGTTTGTAAAGCTGCTAAAGTATTTTGTAGAAATACAGGACAGCAAATACAGCCTTATTAATATAATAATACTGCCAGATGGAGACTATAGAATAGAAGATGATAAATGCAAGGACATAACAAAGGAATTTTTTGAGGATTTTTCTCAGGAGAGAATGAAGGGTGAGGTAAACAAACACGATATATTAATTAGCGCACTTATTACCTCTGCACCTTCCAGACTTGTAATTCATTGTATTGAGAATACCAAGAACCAGGATGCTATAGATACAATCAAAAGCATATTCCTTGATAAGCTTACCATATGCACTGGCTGCGAAAGATGCAGATCTAATCTCAGCCAGCAGAAATAGATGAACCTATCCGGAGCAAGAATGAAAGGTCATTTTTTCTCTGGGTTTTTTATATTTAACAGCATTGACAAAACATATGTTCAGTATTAAAATATTATAAAGGCAATGATTGGGAGAAATAGATTAGATGCAGTTACCAGAGATGTGGGTTCGTCGGCTGAGAGACCCCTTAACAGGCAGAATCGAAAAACCACCCAGGAGTCCCATCCTGAATGAAGTAAGGAATGGCGTATGCTGCGTTAAGGCTTTAAGAGGGTTTTATACCAACTTGGGTGGAACCGCGGGAATTCATTCTCGTCCCTTTTTAGGGATGGGATTTTTTATTTTTTGACTATTAAAACACTCATGAAAGGAGAGTTAAAATGATAAAGATAACTTTAAAAGATGGAAAAGTATTGGAATTTAATGAGGGCATCGTTGTAGGCGATGTTGTTAAAGCTATAGGAATGGGGCTTTATAAGGCAGCTATGGCTGCGAGGCTTAATGGAAAGATTGTGGATCTTATAACTCCTGTCGAGAAGGACAGTACTTTGGAGGTGCTTGCTTTTGATGACCAGGACGGTAAATGGGCACTAAGGCATACAGCTTCCCATATGCTTGCTCAGGCAGTAAAGAGGCTGTACCCTGATGTAAAGCTGGCTATTGGCCCGGCAATAGATACGGGCTTCTACTATGATTTTGATGCAGACTTCTCATTTACCCCTGAAATGCTTGAAAGTATAGAGCAGGAAATGATGAGGATAGCAAAGGAGGACATTCCTCTTGAAAGATATGTGTTGCCAAGGGATGAGGCAATAAAGGCAGAGAAGGAAAAGAAAGAGCCTTATAAGGTGGAGTTGATTGAAGACCTTCCGGAAGGAGAAATCATATCCTTCTATAAACAGGGTGACTTCACAGACCTTTGCGCTGGACCTCATGTAGTATCAACAGGAAGGGTTAAGGCAGTAAAGCTTCTTTCAGTGGCAGGAGCATACTGGAGGGGCAGTGAAAAGAACAAGATGCTGCAGAGAATATATGGAACAGCCTTCAGCAAGAAGAGCGAGCTTGATGAATATCTGAAGATGCTGGAGGAGGCAAAGAAGAGAGACCACAGAAAGCTTGGAAAGGAGCTTGATTTATTCAGCATGCAAGAGGAGGGCCCAGGATTCCCATTCTTCCATCCAAAGGGAATGGTAGTAAGAAACGAGCTGGAGAGCTATTGGAGAAAAATCCATGTTAAGGCTGGGTATAAGGAAATAAGAACTCCTATTATATTAAATGAAGCACTCTGGCACCAGTCAGGACACTGGGACCACTATAAGGAAAATATGTATCTGACTAAAATAGATGGTGAGGACTATGCTATAAAGCCAATGAACTGCCCGGGAGGCATATTGGTTTATAAAAATTCCATGCACAGCTATAGGGAGCTGCCTTTAAGAATGGGAGAGCTTGGACTTGTGCATAGGCATGAAATATCGGGAGCCCTTCATGGGCTCATGAGGGTAAGGAATTTTACCCAAGATGATGCCCATATATTCATGACGCCATCACAGATAAAGGATGAGGTTGTTGGTGTAATCAGGCTTACCGACCAGGTTTATAAGCTGTTTGGTTTTGAATACCATGTAGAGCTTTCTACCAGACCTGAGAACTCCATGGGAAGTGATGAGGATTGGGATCATGCAACGGCTTCCCTGAAGGAAGCTCTTGAGGCATCCGGGCTTAAATATATAATCAATGAGGGTGATGGAGCATTCTATGGTCCTAAGATAGATTTCCATCTTAAAGACTGCATAGGAAGAACCTGGCAATGTGGAACTATACAGCTTGATTTCCAGATGCCTGAAAGGTTTGACCTTAGTTATGTAGGTGAGGATGGAGAAAAGCACAGACCTGTAATGGTACACAGAACTGTGTTTGGAAGCATCGAAAGGTTTATAGGAATACTCATAGAGCAGTATGCAGGAGCCTTCCCAACCTGGCTGGCCCCTGTACAGGTGAAGCTGCTGCCGGTTACCGATAGGGCCAACCAATATGCTAAGGAGCTGGAAGCAAAGCTGATGGATAAGGATATACGGGTTGAATCTGATCTGAGAAACGAAAAGATAGGCTATAAGATTAGGGAATGCCAGATGCAGAAGATACCTTATATGATTATATTAGGCGATAAGGAAGTTGAAAATAATAATATTTCTGTGCGCTCAAGGAAGGACGGAGACCTTGGAGCAATGGAATATGACGCATTCCTTGAGAAAATACAAGGGGAAATTGAAAACAGGGTAAGCACTTTATAATTCGCACTTTATAATTAACGAATAAAAGTGTTGACAGAGGAATATTCTAATGATAGAATAGTTTAGTAATGAAGAAGAAGTTATCCGCTTCTCACCCAGCAGCATTGCTAGCCGGGTTAATAGTAAAACATGTTGATTTGCGGATAGACTTTGTCTATCCGTTTTTGTTTTGTTTTTAAATTTTATGGAGGTGAAAATTATTAGCAAACAGCATTTGATTAACGAAGAAATTCGTGAAAAGGAAATCAGGTTGGTAGGCAGTGATGGAGAGCAGCTGGGGATAATGTCCACTAGGGATGCTCTGGAAATTGCAGATACAAAGCAGCTTGATTTGGTTATGATCGCACCACAAGCAAAGCCGCCGGTATGCAAGCTCATGGAATATGGAAAGTATCTGTATGAGGTGCAGAAGAAGGAAAAGGAAGCCAGAAAGAATCAGAAGGTCATAAACATTAAAGAGGTCAGAATCAGTCCTAACATAGAGGAGCATGACCTGAATGTTAAAGCGAAGAATGCAGGTAAATTCCTGAAGGATGGAGACAAGGTAAAGGTCACTGTCAGGTTCAGGGGAAGAGAAGCTGATTATTCCCATTTTGGAGAAACTCTTCTTAAGCAATTTGCAGAGATGCTCCAGGATGTGGGTGTAATAGAGAAGAAGCCTTTGCTAGAAGGCAGAAATATGTCTATGGTGTTATCACCTAAGAAAGCTTGAGCTTAGAGAGGAGGAAATTACTATGCCAAAAATGAAAACACACAGAGGCGCAGCAAAAAGATTCAAGAAGACAGGAAATGGAAACTTTAAGAGAGGGCATGCTTTCCGTAGCCATATATTGACCAAGAAGTCAACCAAGAGAAAGAGAAACCTCAGAAGAAAAGGATATGTTGATTCCACAGTATTAAAAATAACAAGAAAATTACTGCCATACGCATAAATTGATGAAGTAGAGGAGGGTTATAGGAAATGGCAAGAGTTAAAAGAGCTGTTAATGCTCATAAGAAGCGCAGAAAAGTAATGAAGTTAGCCAAGGGATACTATGGTTCCAAGAGCAAATTATATAGAATTGCTAACCAGTCAGTAATGAAGGCAATGAGCCAGGCTTATGTTGGAAGAAAGCTTAAAAAGAGAGACTACAGGAAGCTTTGGATTGCAAGAATCAACGCGGCAGCAAGAATAAATGGACTTTCATACTCAAAGCTTATAAATGGACTTAAGCTAGCAGGCATAGATATAAACAGAAAGATGCTTGCAGATATCGCAGTAAATGATGAAGCAGCATTTACAGAGTTAGTTAATGCAGCTAAAGCACAAATTAATGCATAGATGAAATTAATGAGAATGGGGCCTGTTGTTTGCAGGTCTCTTTACTTTTTAGATTATTTTATTTGGGTAAATGATTAGGTATTTATATACCAGGAGGGTTATTATGTTTTCCGACAGTAAAAAGGGAAGTATGCGGAAGTCAAGGCTTCAGCCTGTACAAATACTGGCCATAGGGTTTGCCGTAACCATATTGGTTGGCGCACTTCTGCTTATGCTTCCAATATCGTCATCATCAAGACAGGTTACGCCTTTTATTGATTGCGTATTTGTTTCCACATCAGCCACCTGTGTAACAGGACTTGTTACCGTAGATACAGGAACCCATTGGAGCGTATTCGGTCAGGTTGTAATAATGCTGCTTATACAGATAGGCGGTCTTGGGTTTATGACCTTTGCTACCCTTATAGCTATTGTTATGGGTAAAAGGATATCCTTCAGGGAAAGGCTGATAGTTCAGGAGGCGTATAATGCCTTTAATGTTCAGGGCATTGTAAGAATGGTGCTTTATGTTACAGGCATTACCTTTACTATTGAGTTTATTGGGGCAGGTCTCCTTTCAACACAGTTAATCCCCAGATTTGGTTTGAAGGAGGGCATGTTCTTTAGCTTGTTCCATGCAGTATCATCCTTCTGTAATGCAGGTTTTGATTTGTTTGGAGGTAAAAGCGGACCTTTTACAAGCATTACTTCCTTTTATGACAATCCTGTTATAGTGCTGACCATAGGAGGTCTTATTGTACTTGGAGGTCTTGGCTTTGCAGTAATAATGGATATACTACACGTAAGAAGCCTGAGGAAGCTGTCTCTTCACTCAAAGGTTGTCATTACAACAACTTTATTATTGCTTGTTGCAGGAACCGTATTATTTTTCATATTCGAATATGGAAACTCTAAAACCATGGGACCCATGGACTTTAAGGGGAAACTGCTGTCAAGTATATTTGCATCAATCACCCCTAGGACGGCAGGGTATAACTCCATATCCACAACGGATATGACCGGTGCCAGCAAATTCCTGACTATAATTCTTATGTTCATAGGTGCTTCTCCTGGATCTACCGGAGGAGGAATTAAGACCACAACCGCAGCATTAATATTCTTAGTGGTTGTTTCAGTTATAAAGGGCAGGGATGATGCAGAGACATTCCACAAGAGGATACCAAGATCCTTGGTATGCAGGGCTGTGGCCATAACTGTTATAAGCTTTACATTGGTGGTGATGGTTACGATGATTCTATCCATCACTGAAACAGGCAATTTGGAAACGTATTTGTATGAAGCTACATCTGCCTTTGGCACTGTTGGGCTTACCTTAGGGTTTACCCCAAGCCTTACATCCATAGGAAAG
>JAEZLD010000157.1 GCA_023415335.1 Bacillota bacterium
TTCCACTCATTATAGGATAAAATAACGTTTAAAAAAGAATGATTAACGTCAACGCTTTTAATTTCTGTTTGTTTATAGCCTTTATCGTCAAGGTGCTTCCACATAAGCTTTTCAGCTTTTTTTGTTCCGGCAAAGATGTAAATGCCGCAGGAAATAATTATTGCGGCTACTATACAAAGGGATATAAGGGTGGTTTTTCGCTTCATTTTGTTTCCTCCACTCTTTGAAATCATTCTGTTTTCATGCAGGCTGCCATAATGGCAGAAACAAGAAAATGAACCTAGTTTAAGAAATGATATCATACTATTACAAATATTGCAAATATTTTGCAATTTATTCTATTCTAGATAGGATAAATTATACCGGCTGTCTCTTTTCTAAAATCAGCAGACAGCCGGTTATCTATGCTTATATTATTTTTTAGCTTTCTCTTTCATACCTTTCCTGTAAAGGTAAGATACACAAGAGTAATATTAAGGACTATTATGGCAGAAGCAATTACCCATCCAAGAGCCTTTACAATGGGCTTGTTGACGAAGGGACCCATAAGATCTTTACGGCTGGTTATTATGAGCATGGGTATTATTGCTGCAGGGAGTGCAAAGCTTAGGCTTGCCTGGCTGAGCACAAGGGATTTCATGGGGCTTACCCTGGCTAGTATTACGGCCATACCTGGAAGCATGGTTATCAGTCTTCTTAGTATAACGGGCATTTTAAAGCATATGAATCCATCCATCACTGTTTCTCCTGCCATAGTACCAACAGCAGAGGAAGAGAAGCCTGAGGCAAGTAGTGCTATTCCAAATGCCCCGCTGGAAAGTGAGCCGAGAAGGGGTTCAAGGGATTTATGGGCAACTTCTATGGAGTCTACCACCATTCCCCTTGAGAAGAACACTGCTGCTGATACCACCACCATTGCAGCATTTACAATGAATGCTATATTCATGGCAACAGCAATATCTATCTTTTCCATTTTAAGATGCTTTTTCTTGTCTTCTAAGCTGGTTCCCAGGTTGCGGGATTGTACAAGCTGTGAGTGAAGGTAAATGACATGGGGCATTACTGTAGCTCCAAGCATGCTTACTGCAATCAGCACGGACTGTCCGTTAGGAAGTGAGGGCAGCAGTGTGTGGAGGCCTACCTGCCTCCAATCCGGCTTTGCAAGGATAAGCTCTATCCCATAGGCTATGCATATTACTGCAACAAGTATAGTTATTACAATTTCCACAATCCTCTGACCATATTTCTGCAGATAGGTTATTATCAATGTCACTGCAGCTGTCAGTATAGCTGAATAAAGAAGAGGTATCTTGAACAGCAGGTAGAAGCCCAGAACCCCTCCCAAGAACTCCGCCATGGTGGTAGCCATAGCTGCTATGGCAGCTATAACATAGAAAAACCAGTTAAGCTTCTTTGAAAAAACCTTCCTGCACATTTCCGGGAGGTTTTTCTCTGTTGCTATACCGAGCTTTGCAGACATTATCTGCAGGAATATGGCCATAAGGTTGCTCCAAAGTATGACCCATAGAAGGCTGTAATTAAAAATGGAGCCTCCGCTTATATTGGTTGCAAAGTTTCCAGGGTCAATATATGCTACGCTTACAATAAAAGCAGGGCCTATAAATTTCATGAGAGATTTTAGCTTTATTAATACGCTGTTCCCTTTATCAGGGAGTCTGCTTGAGGAATATAGGCTGTTGTGGCCGCCTGCTGCTCTTTGAATATCCAATTACTACACCATCCTTGTCCCAATAATGCAATATTATTAAAGTTAATGGAGGTTAAATGGATTAGCGAAGGCTAAATTCTTTTACCTTATATAAGTTATGAGCATTGGTATAAAAGGGTTACATGCTGGAATTATTTTAACCTTGAAGTCATATAATCTATAAGGAAAACAATGCTGGCTGGTGTGCAATGGAAGGCAATAACGATTTTCATACCTTTAGTGAGTATATGAAAAAGGAGGATAATTCCCTCACAGCCTCCATGGAGGATTATCTTGAAATGATATACAGGTTATCTACGGGAACAGGCTTTACGAGAATACATGAACTGTCAGAGGCTCTTAATGTACAGCCTCCTTCTGCAACAAAAATGGTTCAAAGGCTTGGAGAGATGAATCTTCTTAAATACGAAAAATATGGTGTAATAATGCTTGAGGATACTGGGAAAATAGTGGGTGAAAAGCTTCTTAAGAGGCATAATATTATTGAAGCACTGCTTAAGATATTAGGTGTATCCCCTAAGCAGATACTTATGGAAACGGAAAAGGTAGAGCATACCATAAGCCAGGAGACTATAGAATGCTTTGAGGAATACATAAAGTTCATTAAAGATAATCCGGATATAGTTTTAAGACTTAATGCCTTTAGGAGTATGGAACAGAAGGAGATTCAGGAGTAAATAAGAGGGCTGCCTTGTGGCAGCCCTCTTTAAAATAGCCTTTTTCCGGATACATACTTTTGCTCTATAGTGTAGTCATTGGTCAGATACATGAGCCTTTCAAGCCTTTCTCTAGGTTCAAGATGATTTAAGCTGCATAATTTCCTGTCATCTATTACCAGAGCATCAAATTCGTAGCCTTCTTCAAAGCTTCCAACCCTTCCGAAAAACTCTCCTCCTCCCTTTGTGGCCATGTAGAATACCTCATCAGAGGTTAGGGGCTTTAGTGAGGAGTCAAGGAGCATATATCTGAGCTTTGAGACTTTTATGGCATCTGCCATGGCAGAGAAAATGGATTCACTGGTTCCTCCTGCCACATCGGTACCAAGTCCTATATGGAGCCCTTCATCCAGATACCTGCGGACAGGTGCCAGCCCGGATTTGAGGTTTGTGTTGGACGCTGGGCAATGAGCTACGAATACACCCTGTTTTTTCATAAGCTGTATTTCTTCGTTTGTGGAGTGCACGCAGTGGGCCATTATGGTTTTGGCATGCCCTCCGAAAAGTCCGTATTTATCATAGGCTTCCCCGTAAAAGCTGCAGTCAGGACACAAGCTAAGTACCCATTCTATTTCACCCTTTGCTTCTGACAGATGTGATTGAACAGGAAGCTCAAACTCCTTCTGCATACGTCCAAGCCATTCCATAAGTTCATCTGAACAGCTTGGTATAAATCTCGGAGTAATTATGGGCTTAACATTTTTGTATTTGGATATACTGTGCTCTAGCCACTCAAGTGTGGCCTTTGCAGAAACAATAGCGCTTTCCTCATTCAGGTAAGCAGGGGAGTTCCTATCCATGTTTACCTTTCCTACGTAGGCAATAAGTCCTGTCTCCTCAAGCATATCCATAAGCAGCTTGGTTGAAGGAACATGGATTGTTGAGAATATGCAAGCCCTTGTAGTAGCACTCTTTATCATTGCATCTGTAAAGGAGCGATAGGCTGTTTCGGCGTAATAAAGATTTCTGTATTTGCTTTCCTCAGGAAAGGTTATTTCGTTAAGCCAATCCAGAAGCTCCAAATCCATACCCCTTCCCCTGAATGAATACTGTGGGGCGTGTATATGCAGGTCAATAAGTCCGGGTATTATGAGTCTTCCACTACAATCTGTAATGGGAAGATGATTGTATTGTGAAGGTATGGACGGGAATATGCCTCTGCATAACCCGTCCATGCATACTATATAATGGTTTTCAAAGGAGGCTGCTGCATGCTTATCCAGACAGAAGCATATATCGCCTTTTAGAATAAAGCTGTTGCTCATGAGGTATCCTCCTTATACATGAGTAGTAGGCTGATTAAATACCGTTTTTACTTAAAAAGTCCCTTAGCAGGTTAATACAAACATCCTTCCTGAACTGGGCTGAAACCCTGCCCCTTGTTAGCTCCATTGCAGAGGAATATGCATTAACGTATTCCTCCTTTAATTGTCTTGCATCTTCAAGGGTTTTTCCAAGAAGCATTTCCTCAATGCTCTTGAAGCGCAGAACCTTGTCGGCAACAGCACCAAAGGCTGCAGAAATATTGCTTATACACCCGTTCTCGGTATTAAATATACCAGCGAAGGAAACCCTGGATATAGCCAGAGCCTGACGCTCGGCTACCTTCTCGAAATAATAATTCTCAAGGCCTTCCTCAGGCATGAGTATCTCAACAATAAGCTCGTCCTTTGCTAAGTCCAGCTTCTTACGTCCAAGGTAGAATTTATCAATATCTATTACTCGCTCTCCTCTTAGGCTGGCTACCTTGACCTTTGAGTCTGTAGCAAAATGTACCACAACAGTGTCAGCCTTTGCAGATCCGTTTCCTATGTTGCCGCCCATGGTGCCAAGGTTTTTAATTGCAGGGGCAGCTATTTCCTTTACTGCATCCTTCATTACCTGAGCTACCAGAGGATTATTAAGTACCTCAGTGAATGTACAGGCTGCACCTATCTTTACATATCCATCTTCGGATTTTATATTTCTAAGCTCCGGCAGCTTATTCAGGAATAGGAATGTACGATCGCTGTCATCCTCTACCATAAGGTCAGTGCCGCCTGCATAGGGTATAGATTGCTGCTGTGACATTATTTCCAGTGCCTCCTTCAAGGAAGCAGGAGCATATCCGTTTACCATAATCCTTTTCCCTCCTTTGCAGCGTTACTTATTGCCTTTATTAGTGCATTGTATCCGGTGCACCTGCACAGGTTTCCTGAAACACCCTCACGTATTTCATCCTCTGTTGGGTTAGGATTCTTGGAAAGCAGTGCTTCTGCTGCAAGCACCATTCCAGGTATGCAGAAGCCACACTGTACTGATGAAAGCTCGGCAAAGGCCTTTTCAATAACTGCAAACCTCTCAGTTTCCTTGTACCCTTCTATAGTCACAATGGAGGAGCCATCTGCTCTTCCCATAGCAACCATACAGGAGTTTACCAGGAGGCCGTCCATTATTACAGCACATGCGCCACATTCTCCTTCCTTGCAGCCGCATTTTACTCCTGTAAGTTTATATTCATTCCTAAGCACATCAAGCAGTCTGTCAGAGGCATTGCCTTTATAGCAAACCTCTTTACCGTTCAATAAGAATTTTATATCACTCATGCTTATCCCTCCTCAGATATTCCATAGTGTTCTCCATGGTAAATGGAGTATGGTTGAAATGTCCTTTCAGGGCCTGCTCTAATGCTTCTACATAGGCTCCAGGAACTCCTACTAATGGAAGTTCACCTGCACCCTTTGCCCCATATGGTCCATCAGGGTATTCTTCTACGTGGAGCATAACCTCAAGATTTGGAACATCTACAGCTGTAGGAATCGCATAGTCACTGAAGTTGTTGTTCCTTATCCTTCCACTGTTGTCATATGCCATATATTCCATGGAGGAATATCCTATTCCCTGAAGCATACCGCCTTCCATCTGACCTATTACTATGTTTAAATCCATAGGAGTGCCTACATCAAAGCAGCCCCATGACCCGAGAACCTTGTTCATACCAGTTAGGGTATCTACCTCGGTTTCTACTGCAACAGTTCCCCATGCGTATGTTGGGTAGGCATCGCCCTGGAATTTATCAAGATAGAATGGAATTACAAAATCAGGCTCCTTAAATCTTTCCTCTACAATCTGGTCCTCTCCATCAATCCACTCATTTTTAAGCTTTATTGCGGCCCTTCTTATAAGCTCTCCTACAGTCATGAGAGAGCGGGAGGCTACTGTTGGTCCAGAATCAGGAACCCTATCAGTGTCCGGATTTTCTATTATAATTCTATCCAAAGGAAGATTAAGCTCCTTGGCTGCAATCTTTGCGAAGGTAGTTTTTAGTCCCTGGCCTATATCGGAATTACTGGCTAGTATTTCAACCCTTCCATCGGCATATTTGTGCAGTCTCAAAACTGCCTTTATAATGTCCCTTTCGCCGCTTCCGGTAAAGCCTGCACCATGGAAATACATGGACAGTCCTATTCCCCTGCGGTATCTTCCATTCTGGGGGGCACTATACTCCTTCCTCTTCTTTCTGAAATCAGATTTCTCCATGACCATATTTGTCATATCCTTCAGAGGCACTGGGAAGTGGTATATTCCACTAGTGGAGGTAGAATCACCCTGCTTAACCAAATTTGCCAGCTTAAAGTCCACAGGTTCAATTCCCAGGTCTTTGGCTATATGGTCCATGATCATTTCAACGCCAAAGAAGGTCTGAGGTGCACCGAATCCTCTGTAGGCTCCGGTAGGCACGGTATTTGTCTTTACTGCACGGCCATGAACCTTGAGATTTTCAACATTATACACTCCGTTTGCACAGATGATTCCCCTTTGAAGCACTACAGCTGATAAGGTGGTGTAGGCTCCTGAGTTAAATATTACGTCAATGTCCATAGCTGTAACCTTGTTATCCTTAACGGCTACCTTATAGGTAGTGAGGGAAGGGTGCCTCTTACTTGTAAATTCCATATCTTCCCTGCGGGAAAATATAACCCTTACTGGCTTTCCAATATTTAATGCGGCTACTGCTACCTGGCAGGCTAATATAGATGGATAATCCTCCTTGCCTCCAAACCCCCCGCCTGTAACGTCCTGTATTACCTGAACCTTGTCAGGAGTAAGGTTAAGCACCTTTGGCAGCGCTCCATGGACATAATAGGGGCATTGAATAGATCCATGCACTGTAATCCTTCCATCATGAGGCTCAGCCATCATACCCTGGGGTTCAAGATAGGCCTGCTCCTGATAGCCTGTTTCAAAAATCTCCTCATAAACCTTGTCTGCTTCACTAAAGGCCTTCTCCACGTCTCCCTTTCCAAAGTTGTAATCGAAAAAGACCGTATCAGACTTTAATACATCAAGAACAGGAGTAAGCTCCTGATAATTTACTTTTATATCCTTGAGTATGCTATCTACCTGTCTTTCATCGGGTCCAACTACCATTAGAATAGGATCGCCAATATACTCCACAGTCTCTTCTGCAAACACAGGGGTATCGTCCTTTACAATATGCACCCTGTTTATTCCTGGAACATGGGTTTTGTCAATTACGTAATAGCCTTCAGGTAGCTGCGGTAGGGTGATGTCAAGTATTTTTGCCTTCGCCTTTGTACTTCTAAGCAGCTTGCCTATGAGGACACCATCTCCGGGATAATCTCCAACATAAATGGAGCTTCCTGTGATTTTTGGCAGGTGATCCTTCTTTGTTACAGACATACTAATTGGTTCCATTGCATCTCCTCCTTAACAGTTATGGTTTAAGCCATTAAATATATATAGACTTTGACATATTGGAAGCAAATGTATATTTGCATATAACAGTATAATAAGAATATCAGTAAGAAAATTGTCTTTTAAGATAAAAAGATTGCTGTAAAAACATGTAAAAGTATAAATAAAAATTACAAGGATGAATTTGCTAAAAATATTTTATTCTATCAAACCTATTTTTATATTATCATAATACAAAAATAAAGAAATATAAAGTATTAAATAAAAAGTAATTAAGAAAATTCAAAAAACATTGATTATTCAATAAAACAGTGATATTATGATATAAATATTTCTTAATACATATAAAAAACACGTCTTTATATTTTTTTACCACAAATTAGATTGAACAGTCAAACTAAAAAGAAAGAGGGGATGGAAATGTACCTGTTCTGTAATGGAAGGCTTATAACCAGAAATGAGGAGCAGCCTTTTTTTGAAAAGGGAGCTCTGGCAGTTGAAGGCGAAACCATCATAAAGGTGGGAGAGGAGGAGGAGCTTAAGAAACTTTATCCTGATGCTAAGGTAATTGACGCTAGGGGTGGGCTTATAATGCCCGGACTCATAAACACTCATAACCACATTTATAGTGCTATGGCCAGAGGAATATCCATCAATGGATATAATCCTAAGGGATTTCTGGATATATTAGATGGAATGTGGTGGACCATAGATAGGAAGCTTACACTAGAGCAGATAAGACAAAGTGCTCTGGCAACCTATGTAGACTGCATAAAAAATGGTGTAACCACTGTGTTTGACCACCATGCCAGCTTTGGAACCATTAAGGGAAGCCTTTTTGAAATTTCACAAGCAGCTGAGGAGCTAGGAGTTCGTACCTGTCTTTGCTATGAGGTGTCAGACAGGGACGGAAAGGAGAAGATGAAGGAGGCTGTAAAAGAGAATGCTGATTTCATAGCCTATGCAGGCAGTAGGAACGAGGACATGGTTAAGGGCATGATGGGACTTCATGCATCATTTACCCTTTCAGATGAAACTCTCGCTTTATGCAGGGAAAACACACCTGACGGAATAGGCTTTCATATACACGTTGCAGAGGGTATTGAGGACTTGCATCAGTGCTTGAGAAGCCATGGCAAGAGAATCGTAAACAGGCTTATGGACCAGGAAATATTAGGAGAGAAAACCATAACAGCCCACTGTATTTATGTAAACCCACAGGAGATGGCGCTGCTTAGGGAAACGGACACAATGGTGGTACATAACCCGGAGTCTAATATGGGAAATGCGTGTGGCTGTCCTCCAACACTGCAGATGTATAAAGAAGGAATACTTGTAGGCCTTGGAACAGATGGTTATACAAATGACATGTTTGAATCCTATAAGGTAGCAAATGTGCTGCATAAGCATTCATTGTGTGATGCCAACGCAGGCTGGGGTGAAATTCCAGCAATGCTTTTCCAGGGAAACAGAACCATTGCAAATAGATATTTTTCAAAACCTCTTGGAGTGCTGGAGGAGGGTGCTGCCGCAGATGTTGTGGTGATAGATTATAACCCTCTGACACCTATGAATGAAAATAATATAAATGGTCACCTGCTTTTTGGAGTAAATGGAAGCAGGACTACAACAACTATGATAAATGGAAAGCTGCTAATGAAGGACAGAGAGCTTATAGGTATTGATGAGGAAAAGATAATGACAGACTGCAGGCAGCAGGCATCACTGCTGTGGAAAAGCATTAATGAATAGGAGGTATCTTTAATGAGTGATAGAATGACTCCCATACCTTTTGGCAGGCTCATGGATTGGGTGCTGGAGGAGAAAAGAAGGGAAAACTGCGTATTTGGAATAAGGGATGCTTTTGTTAAAAAGGATTGTAAAACTCTAAGCCTGTTCGGAGAAAACCTGGAGACACCTTTTGGACCTGCAGCAGGTCCACACACCCAGCTGGCACAAAATATAATAGCAGCTTACTATACGGGAAGCAGATTCTTTGAGCTTAAGACAGTACAGACATTAGACGGGGAGGACCTTCCTGTAAGTAAACCATGTATTCTGGCAGAGGATGAGGGTTATAACTGTGAGTGGTCCACCGAGCTCAGGGTACCCCAGGCGCTAGAGGAGTATATTAAGGCTTATTTTGTACTAAAGGTAATATCCAAGGAGTGGGGCTTAGGTGACAGTAATGGATTCATATTCAATATGAGCGTAGGCTATGATCTGAAGGGGATAAAATCAGAAAAAATAAATTCATTCATAGATGGACTAATGGATGCGTCAGTGACCTCCATATGGAGTGAGTGCAGGGATTATCTGTTATCTAAGATAGCATGCTTTGATAAAGTGGATGAGGACTTTATTAAGAGCATATCTCCAAATATCTGCTCATCGGTAACCATATCCACGCTTCATGGATGTCCGCCTCAGGAGATAGAGAGCATTGCTGCTTACCTGATGAAGGAGAAGCATCTGAACACCTTTGTAAAGTGTAATCCCACACTGCTTGGATACGAAGAGGCCAGAAGGCTTTTAGACCATATGGGATATGATTATATAGCCTTTGGAGATTTCCACTTTAAGGATGATCTGCAGCTTAGGGATGCAATACCAATGCTGGAAAGACTTATGAAGCTTGCAGGAGAATTGAAGCTTGAGTTTGGAGTTAAGCTTACCAACACATTCCCTGTGGATGTAGATGAGAACCAGCTGCCCAGCCAGGAGATGTACATGTCAGGCCGTTCCCTAAGCATATTATCCTTACAGGTGGCAAGACTGCTGTCTGAGGCTTTTGATGGAAAGCTTAGGATTTCCTATTCTGGAGGAGCAGACTATTTTAATATTGAGAGAATATTTGAAGCAGGTATATGGCCTATCACCCTGGCAACCTACTTCTTGAAGTCTGGAGGACTGAAGAGAGGCATACAGCTGGCAGAGAAGCTTGATGGTCATGAATATAGGAACTTTGAAAGGATAGATATAGAAAAACTGAAAAAGCTTATAGATGACCTGTTTGAGGATAAGCATTATACAAAAGGGATAAAGCTGCAGGAGAATAGAAAAATAGACAGAAAGGTTTCCCTATGGGATTGCTTCATGTCACCCTGCAGTGAGAGGTGTCCTATAAATCAGGATGTTCCTACATATGTAAGACTTACAGGTGAAGGGAAATATCTGGAGGCACTAAGAGTTATTACTAAAGCAAATCCTCTTCCATTTATAACCGGAACCATCTGTAGCCATACCTGTATGAGCAAATGCATGAGGGGCTTTTATGAGGAACCGGTAAGCATAAGGGATGTTAAGCTGGTTGCTGCAGAAAAAGGATATGATGAGCTGTTAAATGAGCTTATGCCGCCTCCCAATATGAAGGGTAAAAAGGTAGCAGTTGTAGGTGGTGGACCTGGAGGCATTGCCAGTGCATTCTTCCTTGCCCGTGAAGGTGCCAGGGTTACTGTGTTTGAGAAGAAGGACAGGATAGGAGGCATCATTAGCAATGTGGTGCCAGAATTCAGAATACCTTATGAAAGAGTACAAAAGGATGTGGAGCTTGCAAGAAGGCTGGGAGTCAGCTTCATAACTAACCGACAGATAAATACTCTTAAGGAGCTGAGGGAAGAAGGCTATGAGCATGTGATTCTTGCAGTGGGAGCATACAAACCAAAGGCACTGGGTATACCTTGTGAAAATGAGATGGATGCTATAGATTTCCTGGAGAAATGCAGGAAGAGTCCTGAGAGCATAAAACCAGTCAAGTCAGTAGCAGTAATAGGCGCAGGAAACACGGCAATGGATGCTGCAAGGGCTGCACTAAGACTGGACGGAGTTGAAAGTGTGTATATAGTGTACAGGCGTACAAAACGATATATGCCTGCAGATGCAGAGGAGCTTGAGCTGGCATTAAAGGATGGGGTAGTATTCAAGGAGCTGTTAGCCCCTGTAAGCCAGGTAAACGGAAAGCTTCTTTGCAGGCAGATGGAGCTTGGAGATAGGGATTCCTCAGGAAGGAGAAGGCCGGTTCCAACAGGGATGACTGAGGAACTGCCTGTAGATTTAGTGGTGGCCTCTTTAGGGGAAAATCCGGACGATTCCTTCTATGGCTCCATAGGCATAGAAGTTGGAGCAGATGGCTGTCCAGTATTAGATCCACAAACCATGGAAACCACCATAAGTGGAGTATATGTGGTAGGTGATGGAGCAAAGGGACCAGCCACAGTGGTTGAGGCAATCAGGGATGCAGGAAAAGCAGCAGCTGCAATATCTGGTGTAAAGAATAAAGAACATACTATACTTGCCGGAGGTCTGGAGAGAAGTACCTCTAAAAGAGGTATAATACTTGAAGCTTCCAGGGATGAGAAGGAAGAGAAAAGATGCCTTGAGTGCAGCAGCTTCTGCGGTGTATGCACAGAGGTATGTCCTAACAGAGCCAATGTACTTATACATGCAGAGGGCTTCAGTACTCCTCAGATACTTCATATAGATTATATGTGTAATGAATGTGGAAACTGTAGAAGCTTCTGTCCTTATGATAGTGCACCCTATAAGGATAAGCTGACACTGTTTAATACGGTTGAGGATTTTGAAAACAGCACAAACCAGGGGTTTGTATTAATCGACAGAGATACTAACAGATTCCTTGTACGTGTAGAGGGAGAGGTTAAAGAGGTTACTGCTAAGGAGGAAGACAGGCTTTCATGGTTTTTAGAGACAATCTTAAAGGATTATCCCTACCTGTTATTAAAATAAGGAGTATGGGGGTGAAGGTATGAGACTTATCCTAAAAGGAGGTATCTTGGTTTCTCCTGAAGGCAGCAGAAAATCTGACATAGAGCTGGAAGGGGAAAGAATAAGCAGGATTGGAGAAAATCTTATGTCCCCTGATGCAAGGGTATTGGATGTGAGTGGAAAGCTCCTTTTTCCAGGCTTTATAGATACACATACACATTTTAAGCTGGATGCAGGGGATTTCTTTACAGCTGATGACTTTGATACAGGCACTAAAGCTGCAGTAGCTGGGGGAACCACTACAATTCTTGACTTTGCAACCCAAAATAAAGGAGAAACACTACAGCAGGCACTGGAAAACTGGCATGATAAGGCCGATGGAATGTGCAGCTGCGACTATGGTTTTCATATGTCAATAAGCCAGTGGGATACAGATGTGCAGAATGAATTGAAACTTATGACGGAAAGAGGGGTTACCTCATATAAGCTGTACATGGCATATGATAATCTAAAGGTTCAGGATGATGAGATACTTGACATACTTAAGGCTGTACATGAGCAGGGAGGAATTGTTGGGGTACACTGTGAAAACGGCAGACTCATAAGCTATCTTTCACATCAGCTTAAGGAGCAGGGGAATACAGGGCCTTCAGCCCATCCCCTCTCAAGACCAGATGAGATTGAGGGAGAGGCTATAAACAGGCTTTTAACCATAGCAAGAATAGCAGGGACACCGGTTAATATCGTGCATCTTAGCAGTAAGAAGGGATATAAAATAGCTAAAGCCGCAAGAAAAGGTGGTCAGAAAGTATACATTGAAACTTGTCCACAATACCTTGTGCTGGATGAATCCAAATATGAGCTTCCTGGGTTTGAGGCGGCCAAGTACGTGCTTTCCCCTCCCCTGAGAAAGAGGGAGGATGTGGAGTGCTTATGGGATGCTCTTGAGGATGGAGATATTGATACAATTGGTACTGACCATTGCAGCTTTAATATGATGGGTCAAAAGGAAAGAGGAATCTCGGACTTTACAAGGATTCCTAACGGAATACCAGGTGTTGAGCACAGGCCTTCTCTTATGTACACCTTTGGGGTATATGAGGGAAGGATAACAAAGGAGCAGCTTTGTGCATCTCTATCTACCAATGCTGCCAGACTATTTGGAATGTATCCCAGGAAGGGAGCACTGAAAGAGGGTAGTGATGGAGATATAGTGGTGTGGGACCCGAAATACACGAGCACCATTAGTGCAGCAGGACAGCTTCAGAATGTTGATTATACACCATATGAGGGAATTGAAATAAAAGGAAGACCGCAATATGTGTTCCTTAGAGGACAGCTGGTAGCACAGGAAGGAAAGGTTATATCAGATAAGCAGGGCATATACATACACAGAGGAACGAGCAGCTGCATAGATGCAGAAAAGTAGTTTAATATAAGGGGGAGTATTAATGTTGACTTTGGAGGTTAATGGAAATAAGGTTTCTATTAATGAAGACAAGCGACTCTTGGATTTGCTCAGAGATGACCTGAGGCTTACCTCAGTTAAGGATGGTTGCAGTGAGGGAACCTGTGGTACATGTACAATACTGGTGGATGGAAAGAAAACAAAAGCCTGCATACAGAAGGCATCCAGTTTTGTAGGAAAGAAAATACTTACCGTAGAGGGACTTAGTGAAAGAGAAAAGCAGGTATATACTTACTGCTTTGGAGAATGTGGGGCAGTGCAGTGTGGTTTCTGTATACCAGGCATGGTACTCAGTGCAAAGTCGCTTCTGGATGAGAATCTGAATCCTACCAGAGAAGATGTAAAAAAGGCCATCAGAGGTAACCTTTGCAGGTGTACAGGGTATGTGAAGATAGAAAATGCTATACTCATGGCAGCAGAGTTCTTCAGGGAAGATAGGGCTGTGCCAGAGGTAAAAAGCAGTGGGTTCCTATCTGAGGAACTTCACAGAGTTGATACAGATGAGAAGGTACTGGGAACAGGTGTGTTTGTAGATGACATTGTCCTTCCAGAAATGATATATGCCAAGGCCTTAAGGAGCAGGTATCCAAGAGCTAAGGTAAATAAAATAGACCTTTCAAAAGCACTAGCCCATCCTGACTGTGTAAAGATACTCACTGCTGAAGACGTTCCTAACAATAAGATTGGACATATTGTTCAGGACTGGGATGTGATGATACCGGAGGGTGGAATAACCAGGTATATTGGAGATGCCCTGGCACTGGTTGCTACAAACCATAAGGAAACCTTAGACGAGGTAATAGGGCTTATTGAAGTAGACTATACAGAGCTTGAACCAGTCACCTGTCCTACGGATGCCCTGAAGGCAGATGCACCTCTTATACATGAGAGAGGTAATATCATGAGCAAGGAACAGCTGAAGAGGGGGAACGCAGCAGAGGCTATTAAAAACTCCAAATATGTTGTTACAAGAAAGTATAAAACACCCTTCCAGGAGCATGGGTTCATGGAGCCAGAGTGTGCAATAGCAATGCCTGAGGGAGAGGATGGACTTCTGCTTTATACAGGCTCCCAGTCTGTATATGATGAACAGAGAGAGATATCTACAATGCTGAAACTGCCTAAAGAGAAGGTTCATTGCAGGTCAATGCTTGTAGGAGGAGGCTTTGGAGGTAAGGAGGACATGAGTGTTCAGCATCATGCTGCTCTTATGGCCTGGTATACTAAAAAGCCAGTTAAGGTAAAGTTCTCAAGACAGGAAAGTTTAAACTACCATACAAAGCGACATGCCATGGAAATGGAGTTTACAACTGCATGTGATGAAAATGGAATGCTTACTGCCATGAGAGCTGTTATAATCGCGGATACTGGAGCTTATGCTTCCCTGGGAGGACCTGTTCTTCAAAGGGCATGTACCCATGCGGCAGGACCTTATAACTTCCAGAACATTGACATATTAGGTATGTCTGTATATACCAATAACGTTGTTGCAGGAGCTTTCAGAGGCTTCGGGGTTACCCAGAGCTGTTTTGCCATGGAAAACAACATAAACCTGCTGGCAGAGATGGTAGGTATATCGCCTTGGGAGATAAGGCATAAAAATGCCATAAGGCCTGGACAGATACTGCCAAATGGCCAGATAGCTGATGAAAGTGTTGGAATTGTGGAGTGTCTTGAGGCAGTTAAAGATGTATATGAAAGCAGCCCATATGCCGGCATAGCCATAGGATTCAAGAACAGCGGTACTGGGGTAGGGCTGAAAGACATAGGAAGGGTTATATTATCTGTTGAGGGAGGAGTTGTTCACATAAGGACTTCTGCTGCCTGTATGGGACAGGGCATAGCCACCATGTGTACTCATATGGTATGCCAGACCACGGGAATAAAGCCTGAGCTTATTTTCCATGAAAGACCTGATACTATACGAACTCCAAATTCTGGTACCAGTACTGCTTCAAGGCAGACAGTTATTACAGGAGAAGCAGCCAGGCAGGCGGCTGAAAAACTGAAGAAGGCGTTAGATGAGGCAGGTTCTCTAGACAAGCTTGAGGGAGAAGAATTCTATGGTGAGTTCTCAGCTGTTACTGACCCTATGGGTTCACCTAAGGAAAATCCAGTAAGCCACGTAAGCTACAGCTATGGAGCCCAGGTGGTTGTAATAAATGAACAGGGAAGAGTTGAGAAGGTTGTGGCAGCCTACGATGTAGGAACTCCTGTTAACGTTAAGTCTGTAGAAGGCCAGATAGAGGGTGGAATAGTGATGGGCCTAGGGTATGCCCTGACGGAGAATTTCAAGGTAGAAGGTGGATATCCTAAGGTAAAGCTTGGGACCTTGGGTCTTATGAGGTCTACAGAGACTCCGGACATAGAAATAAGGCTTGTAAAGGGTCCTGGAAAAATACCTCAGGCCTATGGAGCAAAGGGTGTAGGAGAGCTTTGCCTTATTCCAACTGCTCCTGCATGTTCCCACGCTTACTACAGATTGGACAATAAACTCCGGACACAGCTGCCGCTTAAGGATACCTATTATAGAAAGGAGAAATAAAATAGTAATGCATATGGAGCAGAACGGTATAAAGGAAAGAATACTGCGTGCTGCCTTAAAAGTGGTAAATAGGAACACCATAAGTGGTACCAGAATGCACCTGATTGCTCAGGAGGCAGGAATGGTGCAGTCCAATGTGCATTATTATTATAAAACCAAGGAAGAGCTTATGCTGGCACTGCAAAGCTATATACTTGAGGAGTGTACTTCCTTTAGGGAAAGAGAGAGGTATAGCTGCAGGGATAACCTGGAAAGTCAGCTGGAGGTTTTTTTTGACCAAAAGAAGAAGCTTATATTGAGCAAAGGGGAGTATGATTTTGCTGAAATAGATTTCTGGGTACAGGGAAAGATAAACAATCAGGTAAGGGAGAAATTTAAAATCAACTACCAGGAATGGAGAGAAGAGATAAAGCAGGTGTTGGATAAATATTCTCCTGGATTGGACAGCCTTGCAAGAGAAAAGCTTCCCTATGTGGTGGTATCCATGCTGGAAGGCGCAACAATACAGTATGGCATAGATAGTGATGGCTTCGATATAGACAGATATTTTGAGATTTGCAAAAGAATGATTCTAATCGAAGCCACATATAAATAAAAACTAGTAATGTATGTGCAGAGCATACATGTCTGTGTATAGAATAATGGGAAGAAGGTTGCATTATGAATTACAAGGACTACCCCGAATTGGCTGCAATGTCAGCTGGAAGGAAGAAGGCAGATCTGGTCTTAAAAAATGCATATATCCTTAATGTCTTTACTGAAGAGTTTGTAAGAAGTGATGTGGCTGTTACAAATGGAATTATTGTAGGAGTAGGAAGCTATGAGGGAAAAGAAGAGAGGGATTTGACCGGATGCTATATTGTTCCGGGTTTTATTGATAGTCACCTACATCTGGAGTCCACCTTAGTAAGACCCTATGAGCTTATAGGTGAAGCTCTGAAGAATGGTACGACTACCTTTATTGTAGACCCTCACGAATCAGCAAATGTTTGTGGAAAAAAGGGTATAGACTTTATACTTAAAGAAACAGATAGACTCCCAGGAAACATATTTGTGATGCTTCCCTCCTGCGTTCCTGCTACAGCTCATGAAGATAATGGGGCTGTCATAGGTGCAGATGACATGAAGGAGTATATGGACAATGAACGGATCTTGGGTCTGGGGGAGGTTATGGACAGTAAGGCTGTTATTGAAGCCAGACAGGAGATGCTGGATAAGCTATCCCTATTTGAAAACAGGATAATGGACGGACACGCTCCAGGACTCTCAGACAAGGAGCTTTCTGCATATGTTCTGGCAGGTATAAAAACAGACCACGAGTGTACGGAGTATGTTTATGCTAAAAAGCAGGTATCAAATGGGATGTATGTGCTAATAAGAGAAGGAAGTGCTGCTAAGAACCTGGAGGCCATAGTATCAGGTATTGTAGGTGAAAATGCCAGCACGGAAAGATACTGCTTCTGTACGGATGACAAGCATGTATCCTCCATAAAGAAGGAAGGGCATATAAGCTGCAACATAAAAAAGGCTATAAGACTTGGAATAAAGCCTGAAAAGGCATATAAAATGGCAAGCTACAATGCTTCCCAGTGCTACAGTTTAAGAAGGCTTGGGGCAATTGCACCAGGCTATCAGGCTGACTTGGTGGTGCTGAGCAATGTGGAAAACGTGGATATAGTGCAGGTGCTTTATAAAGGAATAGCCGTAGACAGCATTGATGCTGTAAGACCTGAAGAGCTTCCAGAGGAAATAATGAACACAGTGCATGTAAAGGATTTTTCAAAGGAGAAGCTAAGGCTCACAGCAGATAGAGGATTGTGTCCTATCATAGAAATTGTCCCGGGAGAGATTATTACCAGAAGGCTTATGGAAAATGTGCCTGCAGAGGAGGGCTTTTTCAAGCCTGATAGTAACTATAATAAAATTGCGGTAATAGAAAGGCATAAAAACACAGGCAGAGTAGGAGTTGGAGTAGTAAAGGGTTTTGGCATAACGGGGGGAGCTATAGCCTCAAGTGTATCCCATGATTCTCACAACATAGTTATAGTAGGGGATAATGATGAGGATATGGAGCTTGCAGTCCAGGAATTGATAAGACTTAATGGCGGGTATGTTATTGCCTCAGGAGGAGAAGTAAAGCAGAAGCTGGAGCTGCCTATAATGGGGCTTATGAGCCCTGAGAACCATGAGATAGTAGAAAACAGGGTGAATGACATGACAGCTTATGCCAGAGCCATTGGAGTTAATAACGGGATTGATCCATTCATAAACCTGTCCTTTATGGCACTGACTGTTATACCACAGATAAGGATAACAGACAGGGGAGTGTATGATGTTGTGGATGACAGGTTTGAGTAGTGGGAAATATTAAAGAGCAAACAGGAAAGATGCAAGGTGTAAAGGCCCAGACAAGCAATAGTCTGGGCTTCTCATATTTTTAAATAGTATGGCTTATAAGAACCAAAGGAATAAAATCTGCCCTTGTGGGGAAGCTCCACAGAGGGTAATTCTTTATAAGGCCATCGTAAAGTGATATAATAAATATAGTAGTATATGGGAAAGGTGGGAGGATGATGCTGGGAACAATACAGAATGTTGATTTAAATATACTAACCGCTCTTCATAGCTTAGTTCAGAATTCTTTTTTGGATAAAATAATGCCCTATATAACAAGCTTGGGAAATAGTGGACTAATATGGATAGTTATATCTATAGTCATGATATGTAAAAAAAAATACAGGACAACAGGAATACTATGTCTTTCAGCATTACTCTTAACAACAGTGCTGGGAGAGGGAATTCTAAAGCATCTGGTTCAGAGACAGAGGCCATATAACCATATTGACTCGCTGAACCTGCTTATATCGGAGCCTGTTTCTTATTCCTTTCCTTCAGGACATACGGGAAGTTCTTTTGCTGCGGCTACAGTTATTTCTAGCAGAATACACAAGGCTGCTCCATGGGTATTTTCTTTTGCAGCTATTATTGCTTTTTCAAGGCTATACCTTATGGTTCATTACCCTACAGACGTACTGGTGGGAGCAATTTTGGGAACCATTAGCGCAATTATGGTGCTTAGAATTTATAAAAATAGAATAAGAAAAGGTAAAATTGAAAGGTCTGCTTGAAATAATACAGGCCTTTCGCTTTTTTGGCTGGGTTTGTTATGATCCGAATGATTTAGACTATATTTATTTGTATATATAAATATAGCAAATAATGTAACTATATATAAATATTACTGTTAATTATGTGGTAATATTATATAATGAATGATACCATAATTAAAAAAGTTAAGCACATTCTAATTACAAATGTATAAAGGGGATTTAACTATGCAATTGGATACGGTTGAAATGATTACCATTGGAGAGCTTGGCATAATTGCAATGCAGAGCTGCAGGGAGCTTGGCACAAAGGCAGAGAAGTTTATTAGACAACTGAGGACACAAGAGAATTATTCGATTCAGAAGAAATCATATCTTGTACCTATAGAGGAAATAAGGTTTGCAAATGGTGAAGGAAAGGTAAAGCTTCTAGAAACCGTAAGGGGAAAGGATGTATATATACTTTGTGATGTTGGTAATTATAGCTGTACCTACAGTATGTATGGCTTTACAAATCATATGGGGCCTGATGAGCACTTTCAGGATTTAAAGAGAGTTCTTTCAGCCATAGGGGGAAAAGCCAGAAGGATTACAGTGATTATGCCTATGCTTTACGAATCAAGGCAGCATAAACGCAAGGGACGAGAATCTATGGATTGCGCCATGGCACTGAAGGAGCTGGGAGAAATGGGGGTTGTAGAGATAATAACCTTTGATGCCCACGACACAAGTGTACAGAATGCAATACCCTTAATATCCTTTGAAAATTTATATCCTACTTATGAAATAGTCAAAGCCATGCTGGAGAATGAGGAGGATCTTCCATTTGATAAATCCGAGATGATTATTGTCAGTCCTGATACAGGTGCAATGGACAGAGCTATATATTATTCCAGTGTTCTTGGACTTGATATAGGATTATTCTACAAAAGAAGGGATCATACTAAGCTCATAAAAGGAAAGAATCCAATAATACAGCATGAGTATATAGGCAGAGACATAGAAGGGCAGAACGTGCTTATAGTTGATGATATGATTGCCTCAGGAGAATCCATATTCGATATACTAAGGGAAGTTAAAAAGAGGAAAGCTAAGAAGGTATATATTGCAGTGAGCTTTGCATTATTTACAGAAGGTACTGAAAAGTTCAATGCATACTATAATGAGGGGCTGTTCAACAAGGTTTACTCCACCAACCTTACATATATACCCAAGGAAGCAAAGGATAAGGAATGGTTTGTGGAAGTAGACATGTCTCAGCTTATTGGAGAGGTAATAAACAGCCTTAATTATGACAAAAGCATTGCAGACATAGTTGATGCTACAAATAAAATAAAGAAGATGATGGCTGAATGTTAAGCCCTATAAAATTGTATAGACGTATAATTCATTAATATAAATATAATAGGTTGACTGTAAGACTTTAAAGTGATATAGTAAAAATTGTAAAAAATATATATAATAGAAAATAATTTAGTACACCCTCCAAACATGAGTCCGTTTATGTTCTAACATAAACGGCGTTTTTTTATTATCAGCCGTTATTATTTAAGGGAGATACTTACATGATACGCTATAAAATAAGCTTGTATATGTCAGGAATAAAAGACGGTTTATTTTTTAGTATTTACCTCTCACACATAATTGATAAAGTAATATTATATAATATCAAAGACTTCAAGGGGTGCTAGTATGGAAAGTAATGTTAATGACAAATATAGGAGCCTGGTGGTAGGAACGGATACTATGGTTCCTTTAAGCAGTGGGAGGAGGGTAACAGCTATAAATTTTGATAATGCGGCAACCACTCCTCCATTTAACTGTGTTCTTCAGGATATATTAAGCTTTGCACCCTGGTATTCCTCTATACACAGGGGAGAGGGTTTTAAGTCACAGATATCGTCCATACTATATGAAAACTCAAGGATGGAAGTATTACGTTTTGTGGGTGCAGACCCTGTGTATGATACTGTAATATATGTTAAAAACACAACAGAAGCTATAAACAAGCTGGCATATAAGCTTCAGGCTTCTGATAGGAAATATATAATACTATCATCAGGTATGGAACATCATTCTAATGACCTTCCCTGGAGGGATAAATACAATGTAAAGTATATAGAAATAGATAAGTGCGGAAGGTTAATGCTGGAGGATCTGGAAAAGAAGCTTAAACAGTATGGGGAGGATGTAAGACTTGTAGCACTTACCGGGGCATCAAATGTTACTGGGTATATAAACCCCATATATGAGGCGGCAGAGCTTGCACATAAATATGGAACAAGGATTCTTGTTGATGGAGCTCAGCTTGTACCTCATTGCCAGTTTTCAATGAAAAGTCATAAGGACCCACAGCATATAGATTTTATTGCATTCTCTGCACATAAAATGTATGCTCCCTTTGGAACCGGGGTGCTTATTGGACATGGAGATACCTTCTCCAGTGGGCCGCCAGACTATAGCGGAGGAGGGACTGTTGACGTAGTAACAACCAATTTTGTAAAATGGAATGAAACTCCCCACAGGGATGAAGCAGGAACACCTAACCTTATGGGGGTCACGGCACTTATAAGCTCCATAAGGAAGCTTAATGAAATAGGAATGGATAATATAAGGCTCTATGAGAGCAGCCTACTGGAATATGGATTGGAAAGATTGAAAGAAATTAAGGATATAAGGCTGTACTGCGGCGAAGGAGAATATGACAGAGTAAGCATTATACCCTTTAATATTGATGGAGTTTACCATGGCGCTGTTGCAAAGTCTTTATCTTATGACTATGGCATAGCGGTAAGAAACGGGTGTTTTTGTGCACAGCCATATATACAAAAGCTACTCAATGTTACTCCAGAGGATATGGTTAAATTTATCAGCGGTGAGAGTGGAAGAAGAAGGCCGGGAATGGTAAGGCTCAGCTTTGGCATATACAACACAAAGGGGGAAATAGACAGACTTGCGGAGGCACTAGGAGAAATTTGTTCCAATAAGAAGCTTTGTATGGATAAATATATGGAATAGAAAAAGGCCGGCATCAAAAACCGGCCTTTTTAACATATTAATTTCATGCACCCCATAAAAAATTAATTTTCCTCTTCCATAATATCGTCTTCCTTTTCCTCTGGCCAGTGCTTATGGAATACTTTTTCTATAAACCATCCTGAAATGAAAGCGTATAGGCCAATCCCTAATAGAACTACAGCTGCTGGATAATAATATAGAAAGAATAACAGAATTGCAGCTATTGAAACACAGGATATTGTAGTGGGTAGATGGCCATTTGAAAGCATAAATGCAGCCTTCAGCTGCAGCCTTAAGGGGTTTTCATACTTTGATATCATTGGAAAAACATAAATCCCTGTAAATATAAGCTCTATAGCAAGTAAAAACTGTATTGGCAGCATGAACTTGCTAAGATTTCCTAAGATCGATATATTAGTGATGTTAATATAAATAACAGTACCTATGGCAGCTAATACAATCCATGCAGAGGAAGCCTGCTTAAAATTAAGCCTCAGGCTTTTCCAAAACTCCTTTAGTGGGCCGGAGCTTTCATCCTTTTGCAGCTTACGCATCATATAAAATGAGGCTGTGAGTCCAGGACCAATAGGAGATGAAAATATGATAAGAGCTAATAGCCCAACCACACTGTCATAACCGAAAATTACAAGTGATACTATGGCTGGTATGGCCAGAATGGTGCAGAGAGCATTGCCTACCATTGAATAATATATAAGGTTTCCTATCTTGTAAAATGGACCATCTAATGAGAACAATCCTTTCATTTGCTATTCTCCTTTCAATTAAACATGGGAGCTATGTTTGATATAAATACATTGTATATTTAAAAACAAATACCATTGTAAAATATTATATATTATACAGTCTCTTAAGTATATAAGTTTAGCAATATTTAAAAACTTTGTGCAAAGTGAATAAGCATATTTAGACAAAATAATCACTTGAATAATATTAATAAATCAATGCTCGTATATATCCCGGAAGGTATATGCTATAATGTTAGAACACCTTGAAATAATAAGGAAGAGTGCGTAGAAAATGCCTGAGCTTAATCCTAAGGAGTACATGAAGAAGATAAATGGAAGACAAAGGATATAGGTATTTAACCTTACATTGATTGGCAGTAGTTTTGATAAGGAGTTCAAATGGATTATAAGCCTATGGCAATCAAGTAATTACTAAAAATTACCATTTAGTAATAATTGAGCTTACCAATTCGTATGACATCTATAGACAATAATTTCATGGGCATGTGACTACTTTGAACTAATAATACTACTTATCTGAGCCGATAAAGCTGATTTTAAAATGCAAATGTTCATTAATACAAAAGTTAATATATATTTTATATTAAGAATGTTGAGAATGGTAATTTTTTTCTTCTTATACTAATCACAATATGACATGAATAATACTGTACAAGTGATAGAATGTTAAAAAAGCGTGGGGGGTCTTATTATGTATAACAAATACCATATCAGTTCCTGTAAAACGGAGCTTGGCATGGAGAGGATTTTTGTTTACAAATATTTCCTTGTTGAGTGTAAGAAGGACATATGCAGGGGGAATGACAGGGTTACCATCATGGCCTACGGTATAGAGGCGGTTTGTGAAAAGCATGTAAATGATAGGGTGGTTGATGTTTGCACGGACAGAATTGAAATTATCAGCCCCTACAGGGAAAAGATATTAGAGCTTATAGAATTCCTAAGAACCCATGAGGTTTCTCCTGTGCATCTTATTGATGTTGTAGGAGCTTTTGCGGACGAAGGGGTAGAGGATTTTGATAGAGAGGCAGATATACTTGCACAGAGTGTAATGATGGTATAATATTTAAAAATTATATAGTTTTATGCAACCTTTCCTGAAAATATACGTCTATAATAACAGGAGGGGATGGAAGGTGAAGGCTCTTTATAGGGTATTGATTGTTATTACACTGTTTCTGCTCTTTTTAACGTTGTATGCTGGAATTATAGGAAATACAGCTCAATAATACATATTGGTAAATATAAAGGCCGGTAGCTTTGTACCGGGCTTTTTTTGTGTAGATTTTTCTTTTATAAAATTATTATATGCTATATAATAAATGAGTAAAGGAAGGGAATAGTATGATTATAGGTATCGGAACCGATATTATAGAAATAAGCAGGGTAGCAGAGGCAGCCCAAAGAAAGTACTTTCTTCAGAGGCTTTTCACGCAGGGTGAAAGAGAGTACCTTGAGGGAAAAGCAGCTCAAAGTATAGCAGGCTATTTCTGTGCCAAGGAGGCTGTAGCTAAGGCACTTGGTACAGGCTTTAGTGGTATTGCTTTGACTGATATAGAGATTGTTAAAAACAACTCAGTTCCTGGGGTGATGCTCCGTGGACTGGCTAAGGCAATTGCAGAGGATAAGAAGGTATGCAACATCCAGCTTTCTATTTCCCATTGTAGGGAGTATGCTACCGCTGTAGCGATACTGGAGGGATAAGCTATGTATGTTTTAGAGGCCAGGCAGATGCGGAACGCTGATGCAATGACATGTAATGAATATGGGCTTTCTGGCATGGTACTTATGGAGAATGCTGCAAGGGCGGTATATGATTATATAATACAAGAGAAATATGAAAAGATAGTAATCGTTTGTGGAGGCGGCAACAACGGTGGGGATGGCTTTGCACTTGCCAGGCAGCTGCTGACACACGGACAAAATACAAGGGTATTCTGTTTTGCAGACATATCCAGGATAAAGGGAGATGCGGCCTTGAATCTTCATATACTGAAAAAAATGGATGTGGAGATAGAGGCTAATATAGATAATCTGGGTAGCGCACTTGAGAGGTGCCAGGTGGTAGTTGATGCAATTTTTGGCACAGGCTTCAGAGGGGAAGTACAGGGAAGCTATAAGCAGGCCATAGAGCTTATAAACTCATGTGGAAGAAATGTTATATCAGTGGATATGCCCTCTGGAATAAATACTGATAATGGAAAAGAAGCCAATGCATTTGTTAAAGCAGATTGTACCATAACCTTCTGCTGTAAAAAGCCAGGACAGCTTTTAGGAGCAGGAAGGGAAGCCTCTGGGCGTGTAATTGTAAGCAGCATATCCATGCCTGAGGACTGCATACTAAAGCAGGAGCCATATATAACCACTAATGATCAATACTATCCTTCAGGGTTAATTAAAAAAAGAAGGAATGAAGCACACAAGGGTGATTTTGGAAGGGTATATATTATATCGGGAAGCTATAGTATGTCAGGGGCTGCTGCGCTTTGTGCAAAGGCTGCACTGAGGACAGGGTGTGGTCTTGTAACCTGTGTGCTTCCGGAGAGTATCATGGACAGGGTAGGTTCTATTGTTCCTGAAGCAACCTTTCTTACGTTTGGCAATGGAGATGAGTCAGGATCTCTCAATGAGGATAAGCTTAATAAAATATGCACTACTGCAGATTCTGTGGCTTTAGGTCCTGGAATGGGAACAGGTATGGTAACCTTTGAAATACTAAATGGAATGCTGGAAGGTTATAAAGGACCAATGGTAATTGATGCGGATGGGATTAATATACTGTCAGAGCATAGAGAGCTTTTAAATAAACTGACTCCTAATACCATTCTTACCCCACATCCAGGGGAGATGGCCAGGCTTACCGGATTGACAGTGAAGCAGGTTAATGCTGATAGGATGGATATAGCCAAAGGTTTTGCTGAAAGGTATGGCTGCATATTGCTATTAAAGGGAGCATCAACAGTAGTTACCAGTGGAAAGAAAATATACATAAATACTACAGGAAACCCTGGAATGGCTACTGGAGGGTCTGGGGATGTGCTGACCGGAATGATTTCATCATTATGTGGTCAAGGATATGAGCCTTACGAGGCTGCAGTACTGGGATGTTATCTTCATGGATGTGCAGGGGATGAGGCTATGGTGAGGTATGGCTATGGTATTACTGCGGGTGATATAACGGATTATATAAATGTAATAATGCCATAATGCTGTAATATAAAATTTGATTGTAGAATAAAATACAGTATAAGTACTGTATTAGGACTGATATTTAAGTGAAAACTAAACTTCTGGTGGTTATTTTATTTGTTATACTGTTATCCTCCTGTGGGAAGCAGAATAGTATAGAACAGATAAGGTACAAGCTTTCAAGGATGAATTCCTATGAAGCAGAGGTTGAAATAACAGTATTTGGAGAGAACAATAATTCCAAGTATACTGTCAAGCAGTATTATAAATATCCGGACAAGCTAAGACTGGAGTTTATTGAGCCATCCTTTTTAAATGGACAGGTTATACTATACAATTCACGAAGATGGACATCCTACAATCCCTCTATAGGAATGGAAATATCTATAGAAGGAGTTAAGGAGGAGCAGGATTATATAAATACAGGCTTTCTGCTTAAATCCATAGGAGACATAAAAAAGGATAATTATACAAAGGATACTATTGATGGTGTTGAGTATGCAGTGATAAAATCTCCTATACCAGATGCCACTATGTACAGAAAACAGGTTGCTGTGTATTTTGAGAGTATGGGTGGAACTCCTGCATATATGAATATAACGGATTCTAAAGGAAAACTCAGGGTAAACATAAAATATATAAGGTTTATATACAATGCGGATATAAAAGATGAAATGTTTATAGATGCAAAACCAAAATGAAAGTAATATAATAAGATGCAAAGCTATTAAAAATTGTATAGAAAGACTTTTGATGTAGTGCAAGGGCTTGCCATATTGGGGACGTTTGTTTGGCTCTAAAATGTTTTTTATGGTATTTAATTAACATGCTAAAGAGGTGCATCAAATGAAAATTAGACCGTACTATGCAGAGATTAACCTTGACAATTTTAGACATAACTTCAAGGAGGTAAAAAGACTGGCTGCAGGTAAGAAAACCTTTGGTGTAATTAAGGGGGATGCATATGGACATGGTGCTGTGGAGCTTGGCAGAATACTACATGAGGAAAAAGCAGATTATTTTGCTGTTGCAGCAATTACAGAGGCAATAGAGCTGAGAAAAAACGGGTTTGAGGAGCCTATACTGATTTTAGGATATACGTCGCCGGAGTTCGCTGATGAATTGGTTAGTTATCATATTACCCAAGCGGTATTCAGCTATGAGGCTGCGGAGGTGATATCCAGAGAAGCAGTTAAGCAGGGAAAGACGGCCACAATTCATATTAAGCTTGATACAGGTATGGGAAGAATAGGGTTTCTTCCTAATGACAAATCAATTAATGAAATAGTAAAAATTTCGAGATTGGGTAACTTATACATGGAGGGAGCATTTTCCCATTTCTCATCCTCAGATGAAAGTGACAAGCAGTTTGCCCTTAAACAGCTGGAATGCTATAAGACAATGCTAGATAAGCTGGAGGAAAAAGGAATTAAGTTCGACCTAAGGCATATTGCAAACAGTGCTGCTATTATAGATATGGAGGAAGCATGTTCATGTTATGATGGGGTAAGGCCTGGCATAATACTTTATGGATATTATCCTTCAGATGAGATAAAGATGGACAGAATAAGCCTGAAGCCTGTAATGAGTTTAAAGGCTAGCATTGTAAACATAAAGGAGGTAGAAGAGGAAACTCCTATAAGCTATGGTAGAAAGTATTATACTAAAAGAAAAAGCATAATTGCAACACTGCCCTTTGGATATGCAGATGGATTTACCAGGCTGCTTTTTGGTAAGGCAAATATAATTGCGGGAGACAAGCTTGCGCCTATAGTTGGAAGAATATGTATGGATCAGTGTATGGCTGATATAACCGACTGCGGACCATTAAAGGTAGGCGATGAGGTGATAGTTATGGGAGAGAGCAATGGAATAAGAAATAATGCAGAGGATTATGCGAAGGCCCTTGGCACTATAAGCTACGAGATACTGTGCATGGTTTCCAGACGTGTTCCAAGGGTATATATAGAAAACGGAAGTATAGTTAAAGTAAAAAACTATGTTTAAACATATTTTTTATAATAATGGAAATAATGATATAAAGAGTAATTAAAACATATCTGTCATGATTCATAAGTATTTTTAATCTGTGCATACAGGTTAATACAGGGGGTAAAAAAATGGACGAAAATAAGAAAATAGTAATAAGCTTCCCCAAGCAGCTCCTAAATGAATTTGATGACCTCTTGGATTGTAAATCTTCCCAAAAAAGAAGTCAATTTATTAGGGAAGCAGTAATATTATATATTAAAGAACGAAAGAAAAACAATATGAGAGAGCTTATGAAAAAAGGTTATGAGGAAATGTCATGTATTAACTGCGAAATAGCGGAATATGGTATTATTTGTGATTGCGCAGATCTAGAAAAATATGAAGCAGGATTATCGGAGAGTGATAATATAGATGGCTCAGGTGGTGAAAAGAGGAGATATATACTATGCTGATTTAAGTCCGGTTATTGGCTCCGAGCAAGGAGGAATTCGTCCGGTTCTTATAATTCAGAATGACATAGGCAATAAATACAGTCCTACCGTTATTGTTACAGCAATAACTTCCCAAATTAATAAAGCAAAGCTTCCTACCCATGTGGAGATAAGCTCGGAGGAATATGGGCTAAACAAGGACTCGGTTATTTTGCTGGAACAGATAAGAACCATAGACAAAAGAAGGCTTAAGGATAGAATAGGACATATTAACGAGGAACTTATGGTCCAGGTTGACCAGGCTCTGACCATAAGCCTGGGTATGATAGAGGTATAGTGTAAAAGGAAGCACTCTCAAATGTAGCAAATCTGCAATGTGAGGGCTTCCTTTTTCTTTTGAATAATTGAAATTATGTTTGGAAGGGTTTATACTTTATTTGTCAAACAGAACGGAAAGCTTCCCTATAAAGCGGGAGTTTTTTTGAATTACTTCTATGAATGGCAAAATATTAAGCTACATGATTTTATGCATACAGGAGGAAATGCTATGAAGAAAAATGTAAAAGAATACATATTTATTACAGTAGGTGCAGTGCTGGTGGCTATAAGCGTGCATTTTTTTCTGTCACCTGCTAATTTGGCAGCAGGAGGAGTCAGTGGAATTGCTATAATATTATCTAAGTTTTTTCCCACGATTCCTATAGGCTTTATGATGCTTATAATGAATGCTATATTATTTGTAATAGGATTTATATTTATTGGTAACAGCTTTGGTGGAAAGACCATATATGCAAGTCTAAGCTTATCAGGGGCAACCTGGGTGCTTGAGAGACTTTTTCCGATGGATGGGCCTGTGGTGGAGGATTTATTTATAGTGATGGTGTTCGGTGTGCTCATTTCTGGAGTAGGAATGGCACTGGTTTTTAATCAGAATGCTTCCACAGGAGGAACAGATATAATTGCAAAGATACTGAATAAGTATATCCATCTGGATATAGGGAAAGCCTTGCTATTATCAGACTTTATTATTACTCTTGGTGCAGCGGCAGTTTTTGGCCCCCTTATTGGAATGTATGCCCTGCTGGCTGTGATAATCAATGGATTTGCAATAGATGCAGTAATACAGGGTATCAGTACCTGTATGCAGGTTACAGTAATAAGCGAAAAGGGAGAGGAAATAAAGTCCTTTATAATTAAGGAGTTAAACAGGGGAGTAACGCTGTATATGGCAACTGGGGCATATACTGGTGATAGGAAGGAGGTATTAGTTACAGTAGTAAGCAGAAGGGAGTTTATAAGAATTAAGGACTATGTATCCATGCTGGATAAAACGGCATTTGTAACCGTTGCTAATATACATGAGGTTTTAGGAGAAGGCTTCAAGGATATTACTGATTAAGAATAATAATATCATAAAGAAATCTTTTTTTATGTGAAATAAAAGAAGATTTCTTTTTTTGGGTTTTATTTATTTTGATTAATATGGTAGAATAGTATTGTCGTATACTATAGGTTTTTGATATGTTATATATAATCATGCTTGATAGATGACGTAATATGTGCTTGGGGGAGGTCATAGCTTGATAGAATTTAAAAAGGTGTCTAAAGTTTACCAAAATAATCATATAGCCTTATCAAATGTAAGTATAGAAATAAATAGGGGTGAATTTGTTTTCGTGGTTGGTCCTAGTGGAGCAGGAAAATCTACTATGATTAAGCTGTTAATGAAGGAGATAGAGCCAACAAATGGAGAAATCATTGTAAACAATATAGATGTAAATGGGCTTAAAAGAAGGGAAGTTCCATATTATAGAAGGAATATAGGGGTGGTATTCCAGGATTTTAAGCTTTTGCACAACAAAACAGTAAATGAAAATGTTGCTTTTGCCATGAGAATTGTTGGGGCTAGCTATAGGGACATAAAAAAGCGTGTTCCCCAGATCCTTAATATAGTTGGACTAAGCAATAAGGGGAAACAATATCCAAGTCAGCTTTCTGGAGGGGAACAGCAGAGGGTAGTGCTTGCAAGAGCCCTTGTAAATAATCCAGCAATACTTATATGTGATGAACCTACAGGAAATCTGGACCCTGATACTGCTTGGGGAATCATGGAACTTTTAAACGATATAAATAAAGGTGGGACAACCATTCTAATGGCAACCCATGCTAAGGATGTAGTAGATAGAATGAAAAAGAGGGTTATTGCAATAGAAAAGGGAGTAGTGGTAAGAGACCAGGAAAGAGGTGGTTATGGCTATGAGGATTAGCAACGTAGGATACTTTTTCCGGGAAAGCTTTAGGAGCAGTAAGAGAAACAGGGTTATGAGTATTGCATCAATAGGAACAGTTGCCGCAGCACTTCTTATTTTTGGAATATTCATGTTACTTATACTTAATGTTAATAAGATAGTTGATTCAGTAGTAGACAAGGTTGAGATAAAAGTTTTCCTAAATGACGATGTAACCTCCATACAGCAGACAGAAATGGAGAAGAATATTAAGTCATACTCAGGAGTAAAAAGTGTAAGATTTGAAAGCAAGGAGCAGGCGCTGGAAAACTATAAAAAGATGCTGGGTGATGATGCAGACCTGGCAAATGGACTTTCTGAAAAGAACCCTCTGCCAGCCTGCTTTATAATAAAGGTTAGTGATGCAGAAGATGTTACACCTATAGCTCAGAAGGCTTCCACATTGCCCGGAGTGTATAAGATCGTAGATGGACAGGAAACAGTAACAAAGCTTATAAAAATCATAAATGTGGTTCAAGGGACAAGCCTTACACTTATGATTATTTTGGGTGTAATAGCTGTTTTCCTTATATCCAATACAATCAAAATTACCGTTTTTACCAGAAAAAGAGAGATTGGTATTATGAAGTACATTGGTGCAACAGATTGGTTTATAAAATGGCCATTCCTTATTGAGGGGTTGACTCTTGGCTTCATAGGCTCAGTAATTTCACTGCTTATTCTTGGACTTGGGTACAGATATATTACAAATGCTGTGGATGAAGGCACACTGCTGTTCTCATTGGTGCCTGCAGCCAAGGTCATGCACAGTATGATATTGGAGTTTCTTGGAGTAGGTATGTTCATAGGCGGGGCAGGCAGCCTTTTCTCTATGAAGAAGTTTCTTGCAGTATAGGAGGGAGAAAATGAAAAAAAGAATAACTGCCTTTGTTTTAATACTTTTGATATCATTATCCAGCCTTACAGTTTATGCTGACACAATTGCAGAAAAAAAGGACAAGCTTAAAGAATCACAAAATGCTATTACTGAATTAAATAATAAGCTTAATTCCTTAAAAAACTCCCAGAAGGATGTGCTGGAGCAGATAAATGAATTGGATAAGGCTTTGGATGATGCCCAGAAGCTTCTGGATAATGTTAACGGCCAGATAGACAGCATTAACTCTTCCATAGAGAAGACACAGGCTGAGTTAGACAAGGCTATTGAGGAGTATGATGTCCAGCAGGAGCTTTATGCCAGCAGAGTGAAGGCTATGTATATAAATGGCTCTGTTGGATATCTGGAGATGCTGCTTTCCTCTGAAAGCTTTGGGGACTTCATATCAAGAATGGAAACTGTTAAAACCATAGTGGAATTTGACAAGAATATATTAACCGAAATGAAGCAGAAGCAGGATGAAATAACTGCAAAAAAAGCAGAGCTTGAGCAGCAGAAGAGCGATCTGGCGGTCCTCCAATCTCAGTATAAGCAGACCGTTGCACAGTTGGATAAGGCAAATGATGAAAAACAGGCTTACTATAATAAAATCAAAGCTGATGTAGCATCTGTAGAAAAGGCAGCAGCAGCTGAGGAGGCCAAATCTAAAGCTCTTGAGGCACAAATAAAGAAGCTTCAGGAGGAGGAGGCTAATAAGAACTATGGTGACAACTATTCCGGCTATGCAACTGGAGTTCTTAGAGTAAGTGATATAGGCTATGTACCAACTATGACAAGTCCCTTTGGAATGAGGTGGCATCCTGTCGTAGGCGGGTATAGGCTTCATTCAGGTATGGATTTGGGAGTACCATCGGGAACACCTGTATACTCTATGGCAGAGGGTAGGGTTATACTTTCTGAATATAGTGATAGTTGGGGAAACTATGTTATTATATACCATGGTAATGGAATATCCTCCCTATACGCCCATTTATCAAAACGTCTGGTTTCTGTAGGAGAAACGGTAAAGGCTGGACAGAGAATTGGAATTTCTGGAAGCACAGGATGGTCTACAGGACCACATCTTCATTTTGAAATAAGGAAGGATGGAACTCCAATAGATCCGGCTCCATACTATATTTGTGG
>JAEZLD010000185.1 GCA_023415335.1 Bacillota bacterium
GCCAGACAGTTAGTAGTACAGGATGCATTTGATACTATATTATATTCTCTCCTATACTTATCATTGTTAACCCCCATTACAAATGTGGGAGTTATATCATCCTTTGCAGGTGCTGTTATAACCACCTTCTTTGCACCACCAAACAAATGGGCTGATGCCTTTTCACTGGTGTTGTAGGCTCCTGTAGATTCTATGATATATTCTGCTCCACACTCTTCCCATTTTATATTTGAAGCATCGCTTTCGCCGAATACGCGGACCTTTCTTCCATTAATTATTATAGCATCCTCTGTAGCCTCAATATCTCCTCTGAATTGTCCATAAACAGAGTCATACTTAATCATATAAACCATATGCTCTATCTCAGCATTTCTAAGATTAATTCCACAAAGCTCAAATTTATCCTGGCGCTCCATGAGCACACGTATGGCAACCCTTCCAATTCTTCCAAATCCATTAATACCAACCTTTATAGCCATTTCAGTCTCCTTTTAAACATATGTAATAATTAATGACTCTATCACAGCACTTTGTTGTGTTAAATCAACATAATGACTGTGTTTTGCCTTATTTATTATAGCACATATATTATTTATGTTGCAATATTTATTTTATTGTTTATTATGTGCTAACTTTATAATTATTTATTATCATTAATGAAGTATATCCATCATTATGTAGTCCAGTTTTGGGAGATGCTATTCATTCAATTGTTACGATGGAATAATTGCTTGTGGCAACAAAAAAAAGGACAGGTTTCTGAATAAACCTTGTCCAACTATAATATACTAATTGATTTTCATACAAAGGCTACTATATAGGCTATAGCTCCTTCATCATAAGAAGCTCTGAATAGTAGGTTCCATCCTTAAGCTTCATTGCATTTTTTCTAATGCCATATACCTCAAAGCCCATCTTTCCATAAAGACTGATTGCCCTGATATTTCTGCTGACTACCTCCAGCTCCATCTGCTCAAAGCCACATTCCCTTGCTTGCTCTATAGCTTCTTCAAGGAGTGCACTTCCTATACCTGCATGCCAGTATTCCTTTTTAATTGCTATGCCCATCTGACACCTATGCTTAACCTTGAGCTTTGGTCCTACAGAAGAGAAGCTGCAGTTTCCAGCAAGTACACCATCAATAAATGCTGCAATCATCATGGAATCTCTGCTGTTTATCAGGTCATGAAGCAGTGCCTGCTCCTTCTCCAATGTGAAGGTAACCTCCTCCGGATACCTTAGCATAAAATCAGTGTCTCCAGAGGACTGCCTCAGGTATTCAATCATCTGCTGGGCATCGCCTACATCTGGAGTTCTAAGAATACATCTGGTTCCATTCTTGAGTATTACTTCCTTCTGTTTATACATCATAATACCTGACTCTCCCCCTGATTCCAGCAGCTTACTTTACGAAGCAATTATTTTGTTCTTTTTTCTGCTAATTCCTCTATTAGATCGTACTTCTCCAATATGTAACCATAGTTTTCCCTTTTGTGAGGGACTATGCAATTACTACAATCCTTAAAGCCCTTTTCAGTGTATACAAAATTTCCTCCGCACCTGTCGCCTAAAGCATAAAGTGGGCAGTAGCAAAAAAGGCAGTTAAAGTTGTCCAGGTCATTGGTTTTATGACATGGGAAGTACTCGCACTCCTTGTTGCAGAAAAAAGCATATTTCTTACCGTACCAATATGGTTTATTTCCCTCCATAGCTCCTCCTCCTTGAGATATGCAATTCTATCCAATAATTATAACAAACCATATACCCCTTGTCCACAGTTGGCTCCAGAGTCATCTTCATAATAAAATCAGGCCTACCAGTATTTCTTAATATAAGCTTCTTAAAAGTTTCCTGGAACAATTCTTTGCAAGCATCTCATAAAAAACGGCATAAGCATTTACCGCCTATACCGCTTAATCAATTGCATATTATAATCTCACGCATGCTTAGATTATGCTGTTGTTCTTCTTCTGGCACTGCTTCCCCTAAGCTTTTTACTCTTTTTTGAGCTACTAAGCTTTTGGGAAAAGGGCTTTATATACCTATCCTCAAAACGCTTTGCAGGCACTGGTCTTCCAAGCAGATAGCCCTGTGCTTCATCACAGCCCAGCTGGCTTAATATATCTAGCTGCTTAATGGTTTCTACTCCCTCTGCCATAATCCTTATATCCATGGACTTAGCCACTGCTACGATAGCTGTAATTATCCTTCTGTCGTTCTTATCTGAACATACATTGCCAGTCAAGGATTTGTCAAGCTTAATCCTGCTGAAGGAGTATCTCTGGAGAAAGCCTAAAGGTGAGTGGTCTTTCCCAAAGTCATCAAAGGATACTGTAATACCCCTATCCTTTAAATATCTGAATATGCCTCCCATTTTACGCTCATCTTGTATTGCAGCGCTTTCAGTTATGTCTAAATCTATCCATTTTGGATTAATTTTGCAGCTTTTGATATTGTCATTAAGAATATCTACAAACCCCTCATCCATAAGCTGTTTGGCCGATACATTAATTCCCGCTTTTAGCTGTAGTCCATATTTCTCATTCCACTTGTTTATCTGTACAAAAGCCTTCCTCATTGTCCAGGCTCCTATATCCTTTGTTATTCCCATCTTTTCTGCCACAGGAATGAATTCTTCGGGAGATATGTATCCATATGGTCCAGCACTCCACCTGAGAAGCACCTCAGCACCTATGAGTCTTTTATCGGAAAGTCTGAACTGAGGCTGATAGAACAATTCAAATTTCTTCTTTTTGTTAGCTCTTCCAAGCAGGCTTTTAACATCCTCCTGCCTTTGCTCATATGCTCTTAAGGCTTTATCATAAAAAGCATATTTAACTGAGGCAGACAAGGCATAACACATAGCAATATGAGCATGCTTCAGCAGGTTTGTGCCATTTCTGGTATATTTGGGACATATAGCTATACCAAAGCTTACTAATACCCTCAGTTTCCTGCCACCTATCAGAAAAGGCTGCTCAATTTCGTCAATCAGCATGCTAATATATTTTTCAATGTGCACTCTTGCATAATCACCCGTTAAAGCAATTACAAACTCATCCCCGCCATAGCGTGCAACGGTTGCATTAAAAGTATTCCATCTGTTAATTCTGACCGCCATCTCAATAAGAACTGCATTACCTGCTTCCCGTCCGTACGTGTCATTTAAAGCCTTAAACCTGTTAATATTCAGCATTACAACTGCAAGCTTCTGTTTCACCCTTAGCTCCCCAATTTCCTGTTCAAGCTTATGCATAAAGAATCTTCTGTTGTATAGCTTGGTTAATAAGTCTATATCCGCCAACCGCTCAAGATCCGTTAACTGAATAGGCTTAAGCAGTCTGAGGCTATCCTCCAGCTTTATTTGCTTTACCCTTAATTCCTCTTCCTTTACTGCATTCTGCATGAAGACAGCCACAATATAGTAGCACAATATTATTCCACCAGAAACCATATTTAATATAATATTTTTTTCTCCAAGATAAATTTCATGTGATGCAAATGCTATTGTGAGCAAAAGCATAGCCAGAGCTTTCTTTTCCACACTCATATTTACTGGCTCTACATATATATTACCTGCGGGTCTCTGATTGCCTTTATTGCTGGCCTGTATTCCTATAACCGTTACTATCAGCGATACAAGTCTCATTATTTTAAAAACAATGTCTGTATATACGTCATCATACGAAATCACCATATGCTGTGCCATGTTGCAAAGTGAAAATAGCAGCAAGCCGATTTTTATGAGCTTGAACAGACCTGATGATTTTTGTATGCTAATGCTAGCTGATAATACTATTACCCCTGACAAAGTAATAATATCAAGGAGCATTATAAAGGCTGCATATGCCTCTCCGAAGCTGTTTATATGTATTTGCCCCTCTATTAACCATGGCCAAATATATGATATAAACAAACATCCCAAGGTAAATGCCTCCACAAAAATAAGTGCACTGCCCAGATTTTTATAACACCTGACTATAAAGGTTACAACTGCTGATGCTATTAATAGGTCTGCTATAATATAAGCCACCATTGAGGGAAACCGGATGAAAGATTTGGTCCAGATTGTTTCTGATATTAAACTTAATATATCCCCTAGTGTCAATAATACTAATCCAAATGTTAAAAGCAGTATTAAATTACGAATAGAAAAAGAGCAGTTGTCATGGAGTTCCTGTACCTCTCCTAACAGAAATTTTTTTCTTCCTTCTACCTTTTTTTTCATTTGTTTTCTCCTGATTAATTATTTTAATAAGGATAATACTGTATAAATATTGCTATGCTCTTACATTCTGGGATTACCATATAACTATATATAAAGTCCTTTATTATTTTCATATAAATTTACACTAATTATTTTTCATAAGGCCACATAAGTATTTCTCTTCAAACTGGTCTGCCGGAACAGGTCTGCCAAACATAAAACCTTGTACCTGATCACAACCAAAATCAATTAATATATCCAGCTGCTCCCTTGTCTCCACCCCCTCAGCTATAGTCCTCATATTTATTGACTTAGACATGGCAATGACTGCTGATACTATTTTTCTATCACCTTCACTGGTAACTATCTTATCTATAAGGGATTTATCTATCTTTATCCAGCTGAATGGATACTTTTTTAAATAGCTTATTGAAGAATAACCTGTACCAAAGTCATCTACAGATACCATTATTCCTCTGCTGGTGAAAAACTCAAATATCTTGTCCATTCTTTCACCATCCTCAAGCACTATGCTTTCTGTAATTTCAATATTCGTCCATTGGGGCTCCACATAGCTTGCTTCCATATTCTTATTCATAACGTTTATGAAATCATCATCTGCCAACTCCTTAGGAGATATATTAATTCCCATCCTAAGGTCAATTCCATATTTACGGTTCCATTTAGCTACCTGTAAAAAGGCTTCCCTGCATACCCATGAGTCCATCTCTTTAATTATCCCAAGCTCCTCAGCTATTGGTATGAATTCGCTAGGCGGAATAAATCCATACTTTTCATCCTTCCATCTTATTAAGGCCTCTGCTCCTGCAAGCTCAATACCAGGAAGGTTAAATTGCGGCTGGTAATACACCATAAAATTACTTTCTTTAACAGCCTTTTCTAACAAAAAGCAAAGCTCGTTTTTCTTCCTTACAAATTCACTCAATACCGGGTCAAAGTAAACACACTTATTTATACCCGAGGTCTTTGCACGATACATTGCTATATCAGCATATCGTATTAGTACATTACTTTCATTTGCATAAGTAGGACAAACAGATACACCTACACTTACGCTTACCTGCAGATCATTCCCGTCAATCATAATAGGTTTTGATATACATTCAATAAGCGAGGACGTCAGGTTCTTTATCTGGTCCTCATGGATTTCACCTCTCTTAAGTAAAGTAAATTCGTCCTCTCCATATCTGGCAATAGTTGCTCCTATAGTATCCCATTGCTTCATTCTATCCGCCATTTCTTTGAGCACCATATCTCCAACATAATATCCATATATATCATTAATTGCTTTAAACCTGTTAATATCTATCATCATCACCAATATTATTTCATTTTGTTTTCTTTTACCTATCTCCTTGTTGAGCTTTTCCATGAAATAATACCTGTTATAGAGCTTTGTTATGCTGTCTTCATTTGCAAGCTTATTAAGCTCCTGCATCTGATTAGAAATTGCATTCTGGAGACTGTTTCTAAGCTCTGTTTCCTTTTGTAAAATCTTCTGTGTTCTCATATGATTATATATACACACATGAGCTGCACAATAGCATACTATGACAACTAAAAAGCCTATCATCTCATTACCAAAAAATTTATTGTGGACTAAATAGTTAATTAGCAGCGCTATAACCGGGTATTGCAACAGAACAGTTAATTTACTCGCCAAGCCCATTTTGTCCATTTGATCGACCTGTTCTATTTTGAAGTTCTGATTATAAATTCGAATAAAAACGCCCATTGCAACGGCCATAAGAGATATCATATAAAGTACGGTTATTATTGAATTAAAACTACCTATTCCGCTTAAAACGAAAAAGGCATTTATTATATTCGCCAAAGAATATAATAAAAACCCACTGGAAATGATTCGAAAACATATTGGTATTGTGGCTTTTCTTATAAATGAAAGCCCTATTGCATTGTTAATTGTTGTAAAGGTATTCAAAAGTATAGACACTGTAATCAGTATATCTGATAGCGAAAAGTCCCATGTGTTTCCAACCCTGTTATAAAAAAATACCTGACACACTAATATAGAAATAAGAATTATAGCAGCGGACATGTCAATAAAGAGCATCCACTTGTTCCTGTTTTTATAATAAGTCACTGTAAAGCTGGAGGTACCAATCATAAAAAATAAACTTGTACCAAGGGATACTGCAATTAATGCAACCGTCTCATTAGGATTTATGCCTCTATATTCATACAAAGCAACCAATATATCTCTCACTATCCAGAATACATATCCAAAAAAGATTGCTAGCCACCAAGTCCTGTCCCGTGTGCTTCTTTCCATCTGAATATAAGAATACATAATTATACCAGCTGACATAGCTATACATAAGGAAGATAGTGTTTCTTTTGCAATACCAATATTAATATATAAGCATATAAGGTATGAAAAAAAAGTAATGGTTTGTATCAGCATTATTTTTAATGTAAGCGATTTCTGCATCTTTATCCTCCAAAATATGCTTGCTGCATAGGCTGCTTATGCTTTACATAATATAACTCATTTATTTATCGGCACATTTCACTATAAGACTAGTCCAATTATAAAATCTTCATGTTTTAATTTATAAAAATAAATTTACAACATAATAGCATATAAAATACCCCCTTATTAACATGTTCAGTTACTGCTGTATTTCTATCCATTATCTTCTGCACTTGATAATTGATTTACATTAACTTAATAAAATATATGGCGCTTAAAAATTGTTTGCATGACTAAAAATTATTTTATAGTTTCAATTGCTAATAAAATAATAAAGGCAGCTCCTCTGTATATGTTTAATTATTTTAGTTATGCTTAAATGATTATAACGAAAGCAAGTTATTAGATGAAAATATTTTGTTGACATTGTATTTGGCAGTCACATATAATTGAGACAGATTTTTATGAAAATTAAAAATTTTTGAAGGAGGTAGCCATGAAAGATCTGCTTCGGATGGAACACATTACAAAACGGTTTGGAGAGCTTTATGCCAACCGGGATATTAACCTTGATATCCGTAGGGGTGAGGTTCATACCCTGTTAGGGGAGAATGGTGCCGGAAAGTCAACCTTAATGAACGTGCTTATTGGTCTGTATCAACCCACAGAGGGAAAGATATACATGAATGGCAAAGAGGTTAGGATTGACTCTCCCAGTCAGGCAGTAAAGCTTGGCATAGGAATGGTTCATCAGCATTTTATGCTGGTAGAGGCAATGACGGTCTTTGAAAATATTATTCTTGGAGAAAGAAATACAAAGGGCATCTTCATAAACAAGGAAGCACGTAAGAAAGAAATACTGGAGCTGTCGGAGCGCTACGGACTTGACATTGAACTAGACAAGCTAATTACAGACACTGCTGTAGGAGCACAGCAGCGTGTGGAAATACTCAAGGCTCTTTATCATGGTGCAGAGCTTCTCATACTGGATGAACCCTCTGCAGCCCTTACAGACATAGAGGTTCAGGGGCTTTTTTCAATTATGAGGAAGCTTACCAGCGAGGGCAAAAGTATCATCTTTATCAGCCATAAGATGCGTGAGGTGCTGGAGATTTCAGACCGCATCACCATTCTCAGGGCAGGACAGACAGTATGTACTGTCAGCCGTGAGAAAACAAGCGGAGCTGAGCTGGCAAACCTGATGATTGGCCGGGATCTTGTTCCATCGCATTATGAAAAAAAAGAAGAAAATAAAGAGCTTGCCCTTCTCCTTGAAAACGTTGATTATAACAAAACCTCCAAGCATAGCGGGCTTAATGGTGTTTCCCTGAAGGTAGGGCGTGGGGAAATCGTAGGAATAGCAGGAGTGGATGGTAACGGACAAGCACAGCTTGCACAGATTGTTACAGGAGTGCTGGCTCCGGATGCTGGTACTGTTGACCTGAAAGGAAGCAGGATTGTGTCCTTCAATCCATCCAGGTTTATCAAGGGAGGAGTTTCAAACATCCCTGAAGACCGTAACAAGCAGGGACTTGTTGGAGATATGACAGTAGCAGAGAACATAGTGCTTAAATGCACTGATACCAAGCAGTTCAGCCATGCTAAGGGATTAATGCTAAAAAAGAAGGATATACGCAAGTATTCCCTTGAAATGCAGAAGAAATATGACATACGCTGTTCATCCATCGAGCAGGAGGTACGAAACCTTTCAGGGGGTAATCAGCAGAAGGTAATTCTGGCAAGAGAGCTGGAAACCAACCCAGACCTGATAGTAGCTGTACACCCCACCAGAGGACTTGATATAGGTGCTACACGGTTTGTCCATGACAATATGATTGAAGCCCGTGACCGTGGAGCAGGGGTGCTGCTTATCAGTGCCGACTTCGATGAAGTACTTGAAATGTCTGATCGCATAATTGTAATTTTTGAAGGACAGATTATGGGTGAATTCTCCGGCAAGAACCCTCCTATTGATCAGATAAGCATTGCTATGGCCGGAAAGTAGGGAGGATGGAACATGCATAAATTTAAAAGAAAGCTTGCCAGTTTTGCTGTGCCTTTGATTTCTATTTTAATGGCATTTCTCGTTGGAGCGATTATTATGGTAGTTCTTAATGCTAATCCTGCAGATGCATTGAAATATCTGTGGATGGGTTCCCTTGGCAATAGAGCTAACATTGGTACTACCCTTGTAAGGGCTACTCCACTTATATTTACCGGACTATGTGCATGCTTTGCCTACCGCTGTGGAGTGTTCAACTTAGGCGGCGAGGGCCAGTTCATTATGGGTTCCATTGTAGCCTGCTGGATTGCAACTGCTTCCGGAGTTACCGGCTTTACCGCGGTTATTCTCTGCCTTATAGCAGGAACTATTGCAGGAGGATTATGGGGAATGATTCCCGGAATACTTAAAATTACCCGTGGACAGAACGAGATGATCATATCCATTATGCTCAACTATGTTGCAACCTTATTCATGGGAGTCATATATACCAACTGGCTAAGGGATGCCAGCGTCCCCCAGACACCGGCTGTGCCTGAGGCCGCAAGGCTCTCAAGGTTGTTCCCAGGAATGCGTGTTACAGCTGCATTTGTGATTGCGGTAATAACAGGTATAATCATATATTACTTCCTGTTCCACACATCAAGGGGCTTTAAGCTCCGTGCCGTAGGACTGAATATGACTGCCAGTGAGGTTAATGGCTTTGCTGTTAAAAGATATATACTTATAAGCTTTATCGTTTCTGGTGCCATAGCAGGCCTTGGAGGTTCATCAGAATTACTTGGCACACAATACAGGCTGATTAACGGCTATGGTGCCGGATATGGTTTTGATGGTGTGGCAATGGCACTGATTGGCCAGCTCCATCCTATTGCAACCATCGTGGTGGCCGTCTTCTTCGCAGCCCTGCGTACCGGCTCTACTACCATGCAGGCCGGAACCGGCGTTCCCACCAGCGTATCTGACATCATACAGGCACTTGTGATAGTGTTTACAGTTGCGGGGCTTGCATTAGTGAAGCTTCCTCAGTTTGAAGCTTTCAGGATGAGGCTGATGAGTAAGAAAGTTAAGGAGGTTAAGTGATATGGGATGGGACTTTATCTATAATCTGATTCTTGCTACTGTCCGTATGGCAACGCCTCTTATTTTCATAGCCCTGGCTGAGCTATATTCTGAGAGGGCCGGTCTTGTAAACATAGGGCTAGAAGGCCTGGCAGCCATAGGGTCCCTTGTAGGGTTCCTTGTAAGCTATGTTACCGGGAATCCATGGCTGGGAATACTGTCTGGTGCAGCTGCAGGCATTATCGTAAATATGGTATATGCAGTAGCCACTGTAACCTTTTGTGCGGAGCAGACAGTCTATGGCATGGCCATAAATATTCTGGCACCTGCACTGGCTTCATTCATATATCGTGTATATTTTGGTTCTGGTTCAGAGCTTGCCCAGGGTTCCCTTATGAAAGGCATTGGACTTCCTGTGCTTAAGGACATTCCTTTCCTGGGAGACCTGTTGTTTAACCAGACACCAATGGTTTATATAGCATACCTGCTGGTCATCTTTACAATTATTTTCTACAGAAAGACCAAGGTTGGTCTTAACTACAAGGCGGTGGGTGAATACCCTAAGGCTGCTGCTACCCTTGGCATTAACGTTATAAAGATAAAGTATGTAGCCTGCATAATATGCGGAGCCTTGGCAGGCATTGGTGGAGCTTACCTTACTACCTGTTATTCCAATACCTATACAGATGGCAACGTGGCTGGACGTGGATTTATTGCACTGGCAGCTGTTATATTTGGGCGCTGGACAGGAGGAGGCATACTCATGGCGTGCTTGTTCTTTGGATTCTGCGATGCGCTCCAGATAAGGCTTCAGGTAGCAAGCTATGGACTTCCATATCAGTTCTTCCAGATGATACCTTACATTGCCACTATATCGGTGCTCACCATCATCGGCTTTAGAAAAGCCGGACCAAAAGCAAAGGGCAGACCTTACAGACGGGAAGAAAGGTAATAACTGGTATATTAATACCATTATTATATAAATTAAGGGGGAGTATCAAACATGAAAAAGATCGTATCACTCTTACTCGCATTAGCTTTGACGTTCAGCCTGACAGCCTGTGGAGGTAAAAAGCCAACTGATAAGGAAGGCGAAAAGGACCCGGGAACCAAGAAAAAGTATAAGGTTGCAATGATATGCGATTCCAGCATTTCTGACGGAGGCTGGGGAATGGCATGCTACAACGCAATGGTAGATGCATCTAAGAAGTATGGATGGGAATATGCCGTTACTGACTCCATAGGACAGTCAGAATACTATGATACCATAGTTTCCTATTGTGCACTGGGATATGACTTGATATATGCTCCAGGAAACCAGTACACCGATGCCGTGCTTCAGGCAGCAGAGGAATATCCTGATATAGCCTTTGGACTGCTTAACGGAGGTGTAAATACACCTGAGAAGGCTAAAAATAAAAACGTAACCTCCATGCTTCCTAATGCTAAGCAGATTGGATGGATAGCAGGAGCTTTGGCAGGACTTATGACTGAAACAGGCACTATAGCCTTCATAGGCGGAATGGAGCTGGATACCACTCTGGCAAAGTATGCCGGTTATGCTGAAGCTGCTAAATACGTAGCAGAGAAGGACGGTAAGACTGTTAAGGTTCTGGACCCTGTTTATGCAGGATCATTCTCAGCAACAGACAAGGGCATTGAGTTTGCTAAGGCCATGATGGCCAAGGGAGCAGATGTATTCTTTGGAGATGCTTCAGCTGTTGACTCAGGAGCCCGTCAGGCAATAGATGAGGCAAACACCGCTAAGGGTAAAGTAACAGTTTATGACATTGCACAGCCATCAGACCTGCTTGGACAAAACCCCTGCATAATAAGCAGCCAGGTTACAGACAACTCCTCCCTTGTGGGCCTTTGCATGAAGGCTATTGAGGAGGATAAGTTCGGTGGCGAGGTTATCTACGGAACCATGCAGAACGGAGTTCTTTCCCCTGGAAAGATGAGTGAGCTTGTTCCTAAAGAGATTCAGGAAAAATATAACCAGTACGTTGACCAGATGAACAAGGATACCTTCATGAAGTAATTTTCAAAAACTGCGAATCTAAATATGGCCGGTCCCTTTTAGCTTAAGGGGCCGGCCATCTCTTATCTACACACAGCATCTC
>JAEZLD010000197.1 GCA_023415335.1 Bacillota bacterium
CTACATTGTTCTCTCTTGCTATTTCAATAGCTTGCTGTGGGCTCACAGCCTTTGCAAAGGGGCCTCCCTTAACATAAGGTAGTGTCCAATCATAGCCATACATATTCTGGCCTAGCAGTATCTTGGAGGGAGGCATTTCAGTTAAGGCATACTCCACTACCTTTCTTACTGGACCTATAGGGGATACAGGAAGAGGCGGTCCTCCGCTATAGCCCCATTCATAGGTCATTAGCACAACGAAGTCTGAAATTTCCCCATGGGCCTTGTAATCATGTGCCTCGTACCATTCTCCTGCCTGGGTGGCACTGGTTTTGGGAGCCAGGGCTGTGGACATGAGTAGTCCTTCCTGGGACAGCCTTGCCTTGGCCTTGCGCAGGAATTTGTTGTAGTTTTCCTTCAGCTCAGGAGGGAGGAACTCCATATCAAAATGTATATCCTCAAAATCATATTTACCTGCTGTGGCAACTATGGTATCCAGCAGTTTGTTCTGGAAATCCTCATTAGTGAGTATGACTCTTCCTAAATCAGCACTGAACTGTCCTCCCTCCAGGTTGGTCACAACCATCATAAGGGCGACTTCATTGATTCTGGCTATGGTTGGGAACTTGTTTAAATCAGGTTCCTTAAGTGTGGCATCCCTTTGTATCTGGAAGCTAAAGGGAGCCAGATATGTCAGGTATGGGGCTGCATTGCGGACTGACATTTCCAGAGAAGGTGAAACCCTACCTCCTATAGGCTCAGCATATGCGTTGACTTCTATGCTCCTCTTTTTTCGGGGTGGAATATAGAGCCTTTGTCCTATTTGCAGTTGCTGGGATGGTGATATGCCGTTGAACCGTGCAAGTACCTTATAGTCTATGCCGTATTTTTGTCCTATGGTGTAGAGGGTATCTCCTGATTTTACGGTGTAATAGCTGCCCAATATAGGGATTACTAACGCCTGGCCTGGTACTAGCTGGTTGGGATTTGGCAGCTCATTAGCCCCCACTATGGCGGCAGTGGTAGTGTTGTACTCCTTGGCAATACCGCTAACGGTCTGCCCAGGCTGAACTACATGTATTTGCAATATATCTCCCTCTTAAAATAATACTATCCGTTATCATTATATGCACCAGGATGTAAAAGGGGACGGTTATCAGTTGTCTGAATTTATAATTAAATAATAAAGCTCTGAAATGTTCTTAGGACACCAGGGGAGATGGCGTGTCTGGGCTTTAAGCAATATGAGAGGCATTATGATAGTAGAGGAGTAATGTAGGAATGCTTAAGTAAAAACATATTTTACATAAACAAATACGGTATGTATGATATTATATATGTAAGAAGTGAACTGGTAATATTTAATTGTTATGGGAGGATTCTGTAGGTAATATGAAAAAAAAGATACTTGTTGTATTGACAGACAAATGGTGTGACTGGGAGGCAAGCTATGCCATTGCAGTTGTGAATTCTTTCTCGGATTATGAGGTTAAAACCATTGCAATTGATAGGGAACCCAAGAAATCTATGGGAGGAATAAACGCAGCTGTTGATTACGCCATAAAGGATTATAATGATTATGATGACCTGGCAATGGTGATTCTTCCGGGGGGACTTTCATGGGAAGAAGAGGACTACTATGAAATAGCAGATTTTATTAAGAGGATTGTGGAGCTGCACATTTCGATAGCGGCTATTTGTGGGGCAACTACCTTCATGTGCAGAAATGGGCTGCTTGATAATGTAAAGCACACAGGAGACAGCTTGGAATTATTCCAAAGCCAGAAGGGCTACAATGGTGAAGTGCTTTATGTGGAGGCACAGGTGGTGGTTGATAATAACATCATAACTGCAAATGAAACTGCTGCTGTACAATTTGCCTATGAGATATTCAAAATATTAAAGGTTGATAGTGATGAAGAAATGGCTCAGTGGTATGATAATTTTAAAAATGGTGCCATACGATAGAACAAAATAATTATTCATATAAATAAAGTCCAGCGTACTGGACTTTATTTATATAGTAGTTATATTTAACAGGGGCAGTGAATAAGTATTGGCATAGGAATTATTATATATTTCAGGAAGGTGTGACAGTGAAGAAAAGCCTTGTTTTTGCACTTTTTCTAGTCAACCTGTCTGCATGGCTGGAGCCTTTTATTTACAGTTATATTATGAAGGTCATTTCTACCTCCTATGGAGTAGATCCTTTGCTTGGATTCCTGTTTATAGCCTACATGATATGGGGAATACTCTTATACTTTAGCCTTGAGGAGAGCAAGAGACTCTGCATGTCATATTGGACAAGAAAGCTTTACGGGGCATACTTTCTGCTATTAAATCTTATAGCAGCCTTTCTTACATGGCTCATATGGCACCACATAAGTATCCTTACAATAGTGCTGGTTGGTATATATGCATGCAGGGTAATGGAGGAAAGGAAGACGAATGAAGAGTGAAGGTTTTGGGAATGGAGATGCTTCTGTGGCTTGCCTATGTCTGGAGACATGGGGCATAGAGTGGAAACAGAAAGATTAAGAAAGGAAGCCTGCTTGTGTAATCAAGCAGGCTTCCTTGTTTGGTGCAATGTAATTAGCTTTTCTTTCTGGACATGTTAATTGTAGCCAATACAAAAAACAATATCCCAGATGCAAGTAATATGACTATGGAGAAAGCAGGTGTAACAAACGAATCTCCAAAGCTTAAGGTAACTCCCAGCTCCGTTTCGAAGGCTTTTACATATTCGGCAGGAACGTTTGCAAAGGTTACGCTCATTGGCACCTCCATCATAAGCTGCCTCAGCAGCGCAGCGCCATGGGAAATTGGAAACAGCTTAATTACTGTCTGAACTCCTGAAGGCAGCTGGCCTATAGGCAGGTAAATGCCTGTAAGGAAGCCTATCAAGGTTCCCAGAACAGTAGAGGCTGTGCCGAAGGCCTTTCGGCTTGAAAACAGGGTAACAAAAAGCATAACCATACAGGTGCTTGTAAAGTTTAAAACAATCAGGGTTCCTATAACCTTGAGAATTGCCGTCAGTGAGAGAAGCTCCCCTCCACAGTATAATATATAAGCCTCAGCAAGAACCAGCGTTACAAGGCACATTATCATGCCTACAACATATGAACTGATGATATATCCTCCTGTAAGGCTGCTCCTCTTTATAGGTGAGGATACAAAATCCTTATAGATGTCTCGTGATTTGTCATCTACCATTGTACCAAAAACACCCATGGTTGTACTAACGGATGTTACGGCCAGAAGCCCTGCCATAATCCAGCTGCCCATAACAGCTTCAGGGTTTGGCATACTCGGATCGAAGCCTTTTATCCATGCATCCCCAAGGAAAAAAACATATAGTCCTATTATTATAAAAACTGAGAGCAGGGAGAAGAATATGGCGCTTCTATCTCTGAAAAAAAGCATAATATTGCGCTTAGCCAGGCTTATCATTCTCTCATCTCCTTTCCTGTAATAGAAATAAAGGCATCGTCCATGGTTCCCATGGTAACCTCAAAGCTGGCAAGATAGCTCCTGTACTTTTCAATTATGTTAAGGGAGTCCATAGTGGAGGGTATATTGATGACTAAACGGTCAGAGCTGGCATTGAAGGCTATGCCATCCTTTTCAAGCAGGCCAGCAAGCTGCTCTGCATCATTTCCAATAAGAATTAGCTTATCGTGGGAGTATTCCTCCTTAAGCTCGCTAGGGGTACCCTTGGCGGCTATAGTTCCCTTATCTATTACGATTACATAGTCTGCCTGAGCAGCCTCCTCCATGTAATGTGTGGTCATAAATACAGTCATAGAGGTTTCTCTCTGAAGCCTTAATATAGTTTCCCATATGTTTTTCCTGGCTTGGGGGTCTAGTCCTGTGGTAGGCTCGTCTAAAAATAGAATCTTGGGGGAATGAACAAGAGCCCTTGCTATATCGCAGAGCCTTCTCTGGCCTCCGGACAGATTCCCATAGGGTCTTTTGAGAAGATTGGTAATACCAAGGTCGCTGGAGACTTTTTTTACTGTGTCATTTAAAGCCTTCCCCTTAAGTCCATAGAGACCTGCTCTAAACCTTATGTTTTCCTCCACCGTAAGTAGCTTGTCCAACATATTCTGCTGGAATACTACTCCTATACAGGAACGTATTGCGTCATCATTCTCCCCTAGCTTGTGGCCATCTACTATAACATGGCCATTATCAGGCTTTAAGAAGGTACATATAATGTCAATGGTGGTGGACTTCCCAGCGCCATTAGGACCCAGGAAGGAGAAAAGCTTTCCCTTTTCCACATAAAAGCTGATTCCTTTTACAGCGTGAACTTCGCCGTAGGATTTATGGAGATCAGACACTTCAATTATTTTATCCACAAGCGTCACTTCCTTTTTTTTTATATATTAAGTAATTATAACATAATATGGAAATCACAGCAATGTTAAACGAAATATTACAAAAAAATCAATATTATGCTATTATATGCAAAACACAATATTAAAAATTAGAAAATTAGGTAATAATAATGAAAAAGTAATAACAATTGCAATATAAAAGATATAAATATTCGTAATAATATCTAGAAAAATGTTGTATTTGTCATATAATGTTGATAAACTTTATATATAATACTTTACATGTTTAAATTGGTGAAGAAGTAGTGTATAAGCATGTAAAGGTATAAAGAGAAAAGGGGGATAAACATGAAAAAAATTCTTGCACTTATGATGTCCGTTATAATGGCCTGTGCACTGTTTGCAGGCTGTGGTAGTGGCTCAAATGAAGGCTCAAAGGAAAAGGAAACTGGTGACAAGGTAATCAAGATAGGTATTTTCGAGCCTGGAACAGGCGAAAATGCTGGTGGCGGAAAGCAGGAGGTTCTTGGGATACGCTACGCAAACTCAGTTGCACCAACAGTTAAAATTAATGGTGAAGATTATACTGTAGAGCTTGTAGAGGTTGACAACGGTTCAGATACCTCTAAGGCAGTAACTGCCGCACAGAGCCTTGTTAGCTCCAAGGTATCTGTAGTTCTTGGCTCCTATGGTTCAGGCGTTTCCATAGCAGCAGCTCCAACCTTTGAAAAGGCTAAGATACCTGCAATAGGAATATCCTGTACTAATCCCCAGGTAACAGATGGAAATGATTACTATTTCCGTGTATGCTTCCTTGACCCATTCCAGGGAACTGTAATGGCAAGCTTCGCTAAGGACGAGCTTAAGGCTGTTAAGGCTGGCGTGCTTTATCAGGCTGGTGACGACTATTCTGCAGGACTTTCAAATTACTTTAAGGAAGCCTTTAAAAAAGCTGGAGGAGAAGTAGTTGATGCTAGCTTCCAGAAGGGCGAGACAGATTTCTCTGCTATAGTTTCTAACTTCCTCAAGGAAAAGGTAGATGTTATATTTGCTCCTTCATCAATTGAAGCTGCACCGCTTATAATTAAGCAGGCCAGAACAGCTGGAATAACCTGTCCTATAATGGGCGGAGATACATGGGAAAACGAGACTATAATAAAGAATGCAGGTGATTCTGCAACAGACGTATATCTGTCCACTTTCTTTGATGAAAATGATACCTCCAACACAGTAGCAAAGGGCTTTGTTGAAGGCTTTAAGAAATGGCTTGGAGAAGACTCCCAGAGGATGACTAACAATGGAGGAACTGATGGCGTAGCAGCAGTTTCAGCCCTTGGCTATGATTCATACATGGTTGCACTTCAGGCTATAGAGAATGCAAACAGCACAGAAGGCAAAACAATATGCGAGGCACTGCCAAAGGTTAACTTTGATGGAGTCACCGGAAACATTACCTTTAATGAAAAGGGAGATGCCAACAAGACTATGGCATACATAAAGACAATAGAAAATGGAGCCTTTAAGTTCATAAAGACTCAGTCGGTTAAATAGTAAAAAGGCTGATATATAAAACCCATTAAATGCATGGAGGGACCTGCCCTCCGTGCATTATGTTTAATTAGTAGCAGCGAAAAAGCTTATGATTTTTTTAATATATGGTTTATATAAGCTTTGGTGCCTTACTTTGCGGATGGAGGTTTTGCTATATGCAAAATAATTGGATATTCTTATTATTATCAGGTATAACAGTAGGAAGTCTTTATGCACTGATTGCCATAGGGTATACAATGGTTTATGGTATACTCAGGCTTATAAACTTTGCCCACGGAGATATATTTATGATGGCTGGTTTCTTCATGGTATATATTTCAGCATCAGGCTTGCCTATGTATGTATCAATACCAATTGTACTTATATTAACAGTCATACTTGGCGTTGTCATTGAGCGTGTGGCTTATAAGCCTCTCAGAGGTGCCCCCAGAATGTCTGTTATGATATCTGCCATAGGTGTTTCTTATCTTCTCCAGAACTTCGCTACTTATTTTACAGGAGGACTTGCAAAGGCTTATCCTGAGATTTCATTTATAACAAAGGGAATAACACTGTTTGGCGTATCAACCAAGGTTATTACTGTAATTACACCAATACTTACAATTCTTCTTGTTGTTGCACTTGTACTTCTGATAAACCATACAAAGATAGGAATGGCCATGCGTGCGGTGTCAAAGGATTTTGAAACCTCACAGCTTATGGGTATAAAAATAAACAGCGTTATAAGTACTACGTTTATTATAGGTTCCTTCCTAGCATCGGTAGGCTCTATACTGTATTTCTCATATTATACCCAGGTTTCTCCCACAATAGGGGCCATGCCAGGACTTAAGGCATTTGTTGCAGCTGTTTTCGGAGGTATAGGTTCTGTTCCAGGTGCTGTTATAGGGGCGTATATTATCGGAATATGTGAGACCTTTATAAAATCAAATAGTGACTATTCCATATTCAGCAATGCGTTTACCTTTGCACTCCTCATTGTAATACTAGTATGTAAGCCCAACGGATTGTTTGGGGAAAAATTATCAGAGAAGGTGTGAGCTATGAAAAAACAAACGAAAATAATAGCATCCTTACTACTTGCTGCAGCGTTAATAGGGTTACTGCTTTATATTGATAATTCTTCCCTTAAGAGCTCTATGCTTTCAAGCGTGCTCCAGAAGGGAGCTATATATGCCTTGGTTGCAGTATCCTTAAACCTGCTGAACGGCTTTACAGGGCTGTTTTCATTAGGGCAAGCAGGCTTTATGCTGGTGGGAGCATATACCTATGCAATCCTTACTATTCCAGTGGGAAAGCGAGCTTCGGTATATCAGTATTTTGACGGAGGAATTGTGCAGTTCCAGGCGCCAATGATTGTTGGGCTTTTAGCTGCAGGATTAGCAGCTGCCTTAATAGCACTTTTAATAGGACTTCCTGTACTGAAGCTGAAGAGCGATTATCTGGCTATTGCAACATTGGGATTTGCAGAAATAATCAGAGCTATAATACAGTGGGATAAGCTGGGACCTCTTACAAACGGGTCAAACCTGCTTAGAAACTTCACAAAGTATGATTCTATACTGTTCCCCTTTATTGTGTCGGGAATATGCATAGCTATAATAGTCCTGCTTATCAACTCTACCTACGGACGTGCCTTTAAGGCTATACGTGAGGATGAAATTGCGGCAGAGGCCATGGGAATCAATTTGTTTAAGCATAAGGTCTTATCCTTTATGATAAGCTCCTTCTTTGCAGGAATCGGAGGTGCTCTTTTGGCAATGTTCCAGGCAACAGTACAGGCGCTAAACTTTACCTCTGCAATGACCTATGAGATACTTCTTGTTGTAGTAATAGGAGGAATAGGCTCTGTAACAGGAAGCATACTGGCATCCTTCCTTTTCATAGCCAGCAGCGAATGGTGGCTGAGATTCCTTGATGAGGTCCATTATATAGGGGGCTTCAAGCTGCCTCTTATGAGGACAGGCTTCCGTATGGTTGTGTTCTCCATAGTTATAATGATAGTAGTATTGTTCTGGAGGCGGGGCATCATGGGAACCCGGGAGTTCTCGTGGGATGGAATAGCACGCTTCTTCAAGGACCCCTTCGGACTAGTATCTAAGAAGCATAAGAAGGAGGTTGGAGCATAATGAGTAGAACTTCTAAAGCAGAGTCAGTTCTTCGTCTTGAAAATGCAACAATGCAGTTTGGAGGCGTTGTTTCGGTTAACAATTTTTCCATGGAGGTAAGAAAGGGAGAAATAGTATCCCTTATAGGACCAAATGGAGCTGGAAAGACAACAGCCTTCAACGTAATTACAGGCGTTTATGCCCCTACTAATGGAGCAATTTATTTTAAAGATAAGAAGATAATTGAAAACTTTCCAAAGGGAAAGATGAAAAAGCTGTATGCCAGCGAAAACAATGGAAAGTATACAAATACTATAAAGAAGACCCCGGATAAGATTGCCAAATTGGGGGTTGCAAGAACATTTCAGAATATAAGGCTCTTTAAGGAGCTTACAGTTTTTGATAACGTGCTCATAGCTAAGCATATGCGTCAGAAGTCCAACATGTTTGCGGCTACCTTCAAGCTGAACTTTAAGGAGGAGAAGAAAAACAGGGAGGATTGCATGAAGCTCTTGGAAATATTGGGCCTGGCAGACGTAAAGGATGATATTGCAAGCAGTCTTCCATATGGAAAGCAAAGGCATCTGGAAATTGCAAGAGCCCTTGCTACAAACCCTGAGCTGCTGCTTCTGGATGAGCCTGCGGCAGGCATGAATCCTCAGGAGACTATGGAGCTTACAGCTTTTATCAGGAGGGTCAAGGATGAATTTGGTCTTACTGTATTTCTGATAGAGCATCATATGAACCTGGTTATGGATATATCCGACTATATATATGTAATAGATTTCGGGAAGGAAATTGCAGAGGGTACTCCATCTGAGATACAGAGTAATCCAAAGGTAATAGAAGCATATCTGGGGGTGAGCGATGTTGACTGAGATACTTACCATAAAAAATCTTGTTGTTAATTATGGAGGAATAGAGGCAGTTAAGGGGATATCACTTTCTGTAGAGAAGGGAAAAATAGTTACACTTATTGGGGCAAACGGCGCAGGAAAAAGCACCACCCTACGCAGTATAGCTGGCATTGTAAAGCCCAAGCAGGCTGAAATAGTATTTGAGGGTGAGAATATAACGGGTAAGAGTCCTGATTATATAGTGTCAAAGGGTATTACCCTTGTACCTGAAGGAAGAAGGGTGTTCCCTAACCTGACTGTACTTGAGAATCTAAAGATAGGTGCATATCTGCGCAAGGATGACCTGCAGCCAGATATAAACCATGTATATGAGCTTTTCCCAAGGCTTAAGGAACGTTCCTGGCAGCTTGCAGGAACCCTTTCTGGAGGAGAACAGCAGATGCTGGCGGTTGGACGTGCTATTATGAGCAAACCAAAGCTTATAATGATGGATGAGCCTTCCCTGGGCCTTGCCCCACTGGTTGTACAGGGCATATTCGATATTATCAAGACCGTAAACCAGGAGGGAATAACTGTTCTTCTGATAGAGCAGAATGCCAACATGGCTTTGAAGACTGCCGACTGGGGCTATGTTCTTGAAACAGGAAACATAACTCTGGAGGGTACCGGAGGAGAGCTTCTTGCCAACGAAAGTGTAAAGGAAGCATACCTGGGCAAGAGCAAGTAGTAAATAAAGTATATATAAAGTATATATAGGATATAAAATCTCGGACAATAGTCCGGGATTTTTGAGTATATGGGATTATAGCTCCATGAAGCAGATCTGGACCAGTATTTTAATGCAATCAAAGTCATATGTTAAATATTGTTAATATCAATTATTTGACTTAATTTAAGAATTATAATTATATTGAGGCAATTTAGGCATTATACTCTAGTCTATTGATTTTAGTCATTTTATAAAGTATAATACAGCTGTATAAATCAGTAGTACCAGTAAAATTATACTAAAGGGAAGTCATTAAACTATTACTTGTGAATGAGGGGAATAACAAATATGACGATTACAATTTCAGAATTTTTAAGCCAGCTTGGATCTAATCCGGCACTGCTTATTATAACCTTGCTTCTGATGGGAGTTATATTGGTTAATGGATGGACGGATGCACCTAACGCTATAGCAACCTGTGTTTCTACCCGTGCGATAAATCCAAGGGCTGCCATAATAATGGCTGCTGTTTTCAACTTTCTTGGGGTACTGGTAATGACTATTTTTAGCTCTGCCGTAGCTCAGACATTGTACAATATGGTAGATTTCGGAAACGACCCATCAAGTGCATTGATAGCTCTATGCGCAGCCTTGGTAGCCATAGTGGTATGGGCGACTGCTGCCTGGTGGTTCGGAATACCTACCAGTGAAAGCCATGCACTTATAGCTGGAATATCCGGAGCTGCTATTGCCATAAGTGGAGGTCTTAGCGGAATAAATGGGAGCGAGTGGATGAAGGTTATATTCGGGCTGGTGCTCTCCACCTTCCTGGGCTTTGGATTGGGCTGGATAATGGTTAAGCTGGTGGAGCTTATATGCAGACCTATAAGCAGAAAAAAGACAACCCCCTTCTTCCGGGGAGCTCAGATATCTGGAGGAGCGGCCATGGCCTTTATGCATGGAGCTCAGGATGGGCAGAAGTTCATGGGGGTATTTATGCTGGGAATGTTCCTTGCTAAGGGTCAGGGAAATGTAACCTCCTTTGTAATTCCTTTGTGGGTTATGATACTGTGCTCTGCTGTTATGGCACTTGGAACTTCTATAGGAGGATACAGGATAATAAAGGCAGTTGGAATGGATATGGTAAAGCTTGAGACATACCAGGGCTTTGCCGCGGATTTGGCTGGGGCAGTGTGTTTGCTTATAGCCTCTGTCACTTCTCTTCCTGTAAGCACAACTCATACAAAAACCACTGCTATAATGGGAGTTGGTGCTGCTCAGAGGCTTTCCTCTGTTAACTGGGGGATAGTAAAGGAAATGGTGCTTACCTGGGTGCTTACCTTTCCTGGCTGTGGACTGCTGGGTTTTGTAATGGCTAAGGTTTTTATGCTTATATTTTAACTGAGAAGATTATTTTAAAATATATAATGAAAGGCTGATAGGTATGTTTGGAAAGAAGGATAACGATTATTATGATATGTTTGTAAATCTTGTGGGATACTCATGCATGGCATCAGAGAAGCTTTGTCAGGTGCTCAGCGGCTTTGATGCTGCAAAGCTTCAGGAGATGCTGGATGAGATGCACACTATTGAGCATAATGCGGATTTGGAAAAACATGATATGATGCAGAAGCTGGCTAAGGAATTTATAACTCCTATAGAAAGGGAGGATATAGTAGCCCTTGCTCATGGAATTGATGATGTAACGGACAGTATAGAAGAGGTGCTGGTTAAGATATATATGTTCAACCTGAAGGAGCTTCCAGAAGAAACACGGGAGTTTACAACAGTAATATCAAAGTCCTGCCAGACCTTGAAGAAAGCCATGGAGGAGTTCCATAATTTCCGCAAGTCCTCTACCATACATAAGCTTATAGTAGAGGTTAACTGCCTTGAAGAGGAATGTGACAGGATATATACCAGAGCTGTGAGAAATCTGTTTGAAAAATGCAGCGACCCTGTGAAACTCATGGCATTTACTGAGATTATAGAGTGCTTTGAAAGGTGCTGTGATGCATGTGAGGATGTATCTGAGGGAATAGAAAGCGTTATAATGAAGAACTCATAAGAAGATAAAATATAATGGATAACAGAAATATTAAAGTTCCATGCTTAAGGTTTAGGCATGGAACTTATGTTTTTGAAATAGGGGTTTGCTTATAATCCCTGGATTAGTTGTTGATTCCGTGGTGGATTGGCTGGGTATCCCTGGTTATTGGTGAGAAGGTGTAGCCATTGATCTTTCCGTAGTCTATTATCTCCTGCAGGGCGTCTGATGTAGTTTGTTTGATTTCCGAATCGTGCATAAGCACAATATTGCTGCGATTTTTTCTTAGGGCTGAGGTAACGTTTGTAACAATAGCCTCTTTAGCCGCCCCATTTGGTGCAGCATCTCCTGAGGAAACGTTCCAGTCATAATATACATACCCGGCTGAGGCAACCTCTTTGGATAGCCTTGACATTATACCCTGGCAGTATTTTTTGCTTACTGTATTGGAGCTGCCTCCTGGGAAGCGTATACAGAAGGGCTCGTAGCCTGTGTAGTCATGTATTTTATTTGCTAATAAGGTTATGTTTTCTAAGAAGGCACTGTCTGAGGAATAAATTTTCATATAATCATGGGAATAGCCGTGTATACCTATGGTATGGCCTTCTAATATTGCTCTTTTCACAAGCTCCGTCTGTTCATTTGTAAAGTTTATGATGAAAAAGGTAGCTTTGACTCCGTTGGCCTTTAGCGTATCCAGAATCTGTGGGGTTGTACTAGAGCTTGGACCATCATCAAAGGTCAGGTATATGGTTCCTTTTGAAGGGTTATTTCCTACGACATAGGACTTTACAGTGACCTTTCTGGTGGCCGAACCAAGGTTGCCTGAGAGATCATAAACGCTGTAGGTTATTGTATATTCACCCTCCTTGGAGGTGTCCACGGTGCCGGTGGGGGTTATCCTGTTTGTGAGATCCCCGTCTAAGTCATCAACTGCTATAGCGCCAAAGTCCGTATACTGTGAGCCTTGCCTTATGGTGATACTGGATGCGCCATTTAAGGTAATTACAGGAGGTACGATGTCCTTTATGTGTATTATTCTTTCCTTCTGTGAGGAATTGCCGGAGGAATCAGTGGAACGATATGTGATAGTGCATGTGGCATCCTTTATTGACCTTGTTACATCTACCGAATCTGTAATTAAGCCATCGTAATTATCATTGGAGGAATAGCCCGGCTCCTTATAAAAGTCCATTGAAGAGAGGGTCATCTCTTTATCACCATCCAGGGTAATAACAGGAGACTCCTTGTCCACTACATCTACATAACGTGTAGTGGAGGAGGATTTGTGTTCATACTCTATCATATATTCCACGCTGTAGCGGCCCACCTTTGAGGTGTCAACGTTGTTTAAAACCTGAAGTGATTGGGATATATCCTTGGTAAATATTGTTGCTGTTGCCCCTGGGTCCTTATAAGAGGAGAAAACCTCCACCGTGGCAGCTTTCTCGCCAGCAAGAGCTATTCTGGGGATTAGAATAAATGAGGGCAGTATAAATCCGAAGATAAGTGCTACTGTAAATGTTGTTATACAAATTGAAATAATTATTTTGGGTTTTATTCTCATAAAAACACCCCCCTTTATTGATAATCAAAAGTGACATCAATCAACATTATTTTATCATGGCAGGCACATGTTTTAAGACTGCGGCCCTATATTTAATAATTATTAAGGTATACTTATTCTGTTAAGAGATCATTGGGATGAAGTGACCTGGAATGTATGTTGATTAATTTTAGTCATTAATATAATATGGGTTATAAGGAAATATGTGCATGGATTTTATATATGAAATGGAGAATTAATATAAAGGGGATATGGGCATGAACAGCTTTACAAGGCTTGAGCTTGAAACCAGGGATAGGATGGGTATTACTGTTGATATATTAAAAGCCCTTTATGATAGGGAAATAGATTTGGTTTCTATGGAGGTTTTTACAGAGAAAGTATGCTTAAAGATTAAGCATATAAGGGCTGGAGAGCTGGAGAATCTGAAAGGACAGCTTTATGCCATTAAAGATGTGGTTTCCATAAAGGAAACAGAGCTTCTGTATTATGAAAGAAATGAGAAAAGCCTTCTTGCTGTAATCGATGCAGTGGACGAAGGGATCATGGCTATAAACAGAGATAACAGGGTGTACATATATAATAAGTACTGTCAGGAGCTCTTTGGTTACGAAAAGGAAGAGGCAATAGGCATGGACATAAGGGAGCTAATCGGCCAGGATGCCCCAATAGTAGAGCTTATTAAAAAGGGGATGGAGTATGACAACCTTAAATACAGCTGCAGAGGGAAAAATGGTACCATACATTACATTACAACAGGGCGGCCTATAAAAAATGATGACAACCAGACTATAGGAGCCATAGCCTCCATAAAGGACATGAAAAAGGCTCAGGAGCTGGTAAAAATAATATCATACCCAGCCCGGGCGGATGCATTCAAGGGAGTTATAGGCACAAGCAGGAGCATTCAGATGGCCAAGAAGAATGCTGCTGCAGTGGCAGGAAGTGCATCTACTATAATGCTGCGTGGAGACAGCGGGACGGGTAAGGAGCTTTTTGTAAGGGCCATACATGCCTTAAGCGACAGAAGGGATAGGGAGCTTGTTACAATTAACTGTGCAGCTCTTCCTGAACAGCTGCTGGAAAGTGAGCTTTTTGGATACGAAAGAGGCAGCTTTACGGGAGCCGTGCAGAATGGTAAGGAGGGCCTTTTCAAGCAGGCTCATAAGGGTACACTTTTCTTAGATGAAATAGGAGAGATGCCGCTGCAGCTTCAGGCAAAGCTACTGAGGGTTCTTCAGGAAGGGGCGGTAAGGAAAATAGGAGGTATCAGGGAGGAAAAGGTGGACGTGAGGATTATTGCTGCCACCAATAAGAACCTTGAGGAGATGATGGAAAAGGGCTACTTTAGGGAGGACCTTTACTATAGACTTAACGTAATACCTGTATTCATACCGGCTCTTAAGGAAAGGCTGGAGGACATACCCTTACTTACTCAGTATTTTATTGAAAGGCTTAATTCCGGGCTCAATAAGAATATAAAAGGTGCACAGCATGAGTTTATCGCTCAGCTTATGGGTCATGACTGGCCGGGAAACGTCAGGGAGCTGAAAAATGTAATAGAGAGGGCTATGAATCTGTGTGAAGGGGACATACTTACCACTGATGAGCTTATAATAGACGTTAAGGACTATATAAAAAGGGAAACTAAAGGGATTAAGCTTATGGAGGACGGAGAATACAAGGGACTCAAGGAGCAGATGGAGGCATATGAAAAAGAGATTCTTCAGGAGTGCTTAAGCAGGAAGAGGAGCCTTAGGGGTGTTGCGGAGCTTTTGGGAGTATCACATACCACCGTTATGAATAAGATGAAAAAGTATGGAATAGAGTGTAAATAAATATTTACATGTGTAAAGAAATCTTGCCAATGTTTTAAGGAAGTGGCAAGATTTCTTTACGTATAACCCTCAAAAGCTTGGCATGAAAATTGCTCTTTATTATAATAAAAGTAATTTTCCGGAGGGGTATTATGAATAAAGAAGCTATTAATAAAATGGGATTTGCAACCAAGGCAATACATGCAGGACATGCCAAGGATCAGTATGGAGCACTGGCAACTCCTATATACCAGACATCTACCTTTGTGTTTGATTCTGCTGACCAAGGTGGAAACAGATTTGCATTAAAGGAAGATGGATATATATACACCAGGCTTGGCAACCCAACCAACACCCATCTTGAGGAGAAGCTGGCAATGCTGGAGGGAGCCGATGGATGTGTTTCAACAGCATCAGGCATGGGAGCTGTTTCTGCTGCGCTATGGACAGCCCTTAAGGCAGGAGACCATATGGTAGCTGCCAAGTGCTTATATGGCTGTACATTTGCATACCTTAACCATGGGCTTACAAGGTATGGAGTTGAGGTAACCTTTGTGGATACCTCAGACCCTGAAAATGTAAGGAAGGCTATGAGGCCTAACACAAAGGTCGTATACCTGGAGACACCGGCCAACCCAACTCTTGATATAGCAGACATAAAGGCTATAAGCAAAATAGCCCATGAGAATGAAGGCTGCCTGGTTATGGTGGACAACACCTTCTGTACGCCGTTTATCCAGAGGCCCATGGAGCTTGGAGCAGATGTGGTTATCCATTCAGGAACCAAGTACCTGAATGGACATGGAGATGTTATAGCAGGCTTTGTGGTTGGAAACGGGGAATTCATAAAGAACGTAAGGTTCTTCGGATTAAAGGACATGACTGGAGCTGTTATGAGCCCATTTGATGCATATCTTATAATCAGGGGAATGAAAACACTTGAGATAAGGATGGAGAGGCACTGCCAGAGTGCTGTTAAGGTAGCAGAATTCCTTGAGAAGCATCCTGCAGTTGAAAGGGTATACTTCCCAGGGCTTAAGAGCTTCCCACAGCATGAGCTGGCAATGTCACAGATGAGCCTTCCAGGAGCCATGATAGCCTTTGAGCTTAAGGGCGGAGTTGAGGAAGGAAAGAAGGTTATGGATACAGTGGAGCTTTGCAAGCTGGCAGTAAGCCTGGGAGATGCAGAGACACTTATACAGCATCCCGCATCCATGACACATTCCCCATATACCCAAGAGGAGAGGCTTGAGGCAGGAATTACAGACGGGCTGGTAAGACTCTCTGTAGGGCTTGAGAATGTTGAAGATATAATAGCGGACTTAGATAAGGCATTAAACAGCATATTATAAGGATAGTATACAGAACAAAAACCGGCAGCTTCTGCCGGTTTTTTGCCTTTCTCTGGAGGGAAGGTAGAAACTGTTTTTACGGATTGGATATAATGCGCAAGAATACCGTCTAAGGTGGTCTATAACTTCATGCAGGTTTATAATTATTACAAAAAGGAAAGCTTAAATGTAGTAAGTTAAGGAGTAATGCATATGCAATATCCAGTTTTATTTAAAAATCCAAGAGAGCAGAAGCTCCTGCAGCTTATAATGGAGCTGTGCCGGATACCTGCCCCTACAGGGAGGGAGCAGAAACGCTGGGAGTTTTGCAGAGGATGGCTTACGGATGCAGGCTGTACAGATGTAATAGTGGACTCAGCACTTAACGTAATTGTGCCATATAACCTGCAAAAGAAGGATATTGTTGTAATTGCTGCACATATGGATACTGTATTGCCAGATATGGAGCCTATGGTTATGAGGGTGGAAAATGGCCACCTGTACTGTCCGGGGGCAGGAGACGATACAGCCAGCCTTGGGATACCTTCGGCAGCCATAGGAACCTATGTAGGAGGAGGAGCCCATACAGGGGATGAATACCTGGATATAATGAGCCTTCCTAAGGGCTTGAAAATTGCAGACAAACTTTTGGACAGGTATATTATTTAATACATAAGAATGAGTCTAGGTGGAACATTTTTACTATATGTTTGTACCTTAAGGAAAGCGAAGAGCGTTAAAATAAGTAATAAAATGTCATTTGTTCAAGAATATTATGTGAATAAATTGTGAACTGAGGACTTATAAATTAATATGAGGTATGATATAATCTCCATATGAAAGGAGCTGTTGCTAATGGATAATATGGGAGGAAGCAATTCCAATTTTCAGCAGGTTTATACTGATGAACCCAGGAACTATAATAGACAAGCCCCTGTATCCACTGGAAAGTGGGTAGGAATACAGCTGATAAAGTGGATACCTCTTGTTGGGGGAATCGTTTATCTTGTAATGCTGTTCATATGGGCCTTTGGAAATGATAACCAGGACGAAACCTTTAAAAACTGGGCTAAGGCGGAGCTTATAATTACAGCCATAATCGTTGTATTCTGGGTTATAATGTTTGTATTCTTCGGTGCATTGCTTGCCACCTTTGTTGATTATATAAATAGTGGGGAATTTGGACCGATGATATATCAGTAGGCTTTAGGGTGCTGGGAAACCAGCACCCTTATTATATTATTAGGAAAGTTAAAAAATGAAAAGTAATTAGGACCTGAAGCTTAATAACTGCTGCAACAGGCATTTAGCTATTTTCTCTTGTTTTCCTCAATTTTTTCAGCCAGTTCGTTTAGATATACCCAGCGGCTCATCTTATGCTCAAGCTGCTGCTCCAGGCTGATCTTTTGTGCTAAAAGCTCCTGAAGGCGGGTATAGTCTGAGGAGGAGGCGTCTATATCCTTTTCCACATTTTCGATAGATTTCTCCAGGGAGGATATCACATCATCTATTTCATCGTATTCCTTCTGCTCATTAAATGAGAACTTCAGTGGCTTTTCCCTTTGTGATTTGTAATCCTGTTTGCCCTTTAAGGTTCCTTTTTCCTTTTCAGGCTTCTCCTCCTGGGGCTTTAGGGATTCCTTTTCCTTCCATTCGGTGTAGTTGCCCGTATGCTGAGCTATTGCTCCATCTCCATTGAATACGAAAAGCCTATCGCTTATGCGGTCCAGGAAGTACCTGTCATGGGATACTGCAAGCACGGCTCCTGGGAACTCGTCAATATAGCCCTCCAAAACTGACAAGGTCTGTATGTCCAGATCGTTGGTAGGCTCGTCAAGCAGCAATACGTTTGGAGATTCCATAAGCACCCTTAAAAGATAAAGCCTGCGCCTTTCCCCTCCGGACAGTTTTCCAATGAGGCTGTATTGCAGCTCCCCTGGAAACAGAAATCTCTCAAGCATCTGTGAGGCGCTGAGTCTATACCCTTCAGCATCAGTAGCATATTCTGCACCCTCCCTTATATAGTCTATTACACGCATGGAGTCATCAAGGTGCAGTGTCTCCTGTGAATACACCCCTATTTTTACGGTATCGCCAATATCTATGGTTCCACTGTCTTGCTGCAGGGTTCCACTTATAAGATTAATAAGGGTAGACTTGCCACATCCATTAGGTCCTATTATTCCAACCCTGTCATCACGGAGAACAATATAACTGAAATCCTTTATAAGCTCTCTGTTCCCAAAGCTCTTACATATATCCTGTATTTCAATTACCTTCTTGCCTAGTCTTGTGGAGGCGGTTGATATCTCCACCTTATCCTGCGAAGAGGAGTAGGAGATTGCAGATAGCTCCTCAAACCTCTGAATACGAGCCTTCTGCTTAGTCGAACGGGCCTTGGCGCCACGCCTTATCCACTCAAGCTCCTTTTGCATAAGGCTTTGGCGCTTTCTCTCTGTGGCTGCCAGAATATCCTCTCTCTGCAGCTTCTGCTCGAGAAAGGAGCTGTAGCCTCCTGCATATGAATACAGGCACCCGTTATCCAGCTCCAGTATGGTGTTTGCAACTCTGTCTAAGAAATATCTGTCATGGGTGACCATAAGCAGTGCTCCCTTACGTCTGACCAGGTATTGCTCCAGCCAGTCGATGGTGTCATTATCAAGATGGTTAGTAGGCTCATCCATTATGAGAAGGTCAGAGGGGTTAATAAGGGAAGTGGCAAGGGCAATCCTCTTCCTCTGGCCTCCTGAAAGGGTTCCTATTTTAGCATTAAAATCGGTTATGCCCAGCCTTGTAAGCACAGACTTTGCTTCAGATTCCAGTGTCCAGGCATTTAAGGAATCCATCTGCCTGGCTAGGGACATTACCTTATCCCCTGAAGGGCTTGTCTTTGAGGTTTCCCTTTCATACTCCTGCAGCAGCCTCATGACAGGAGAGGTACCCTTAAATACCTGCTCAAGCACGGTGCTTTCAAGGTTAAAATCCGGCTGCTGGGGAAGATATTCTATGGAAACAATGTTTCCCTTAATAATCCTTCCCTCATCAGGATACTCAAGACCTGCAATTATTTTAAGGAGGGTGCTCTTTCCTGTACCGTTCACCCCAATAAGACCCATTTTGTGGCCTTCGTCTATGCCTATGCATATATTATTCAGCAAAAGCTTTTCACTATAGCTTTTGGTTATGTTTTCTATAGATAAAAGATTCATACCTCTTTTCCTTTCCTTAAGGTTTCTCTTATAGGTATATCATAAAGCAATAAAAAACACAAATTATTGAAAATATTGTTGTTTCCATATATTAATATACTTTATACCTTGCTTTAAGGTCGATTTAAGGATTATACTATATAATTAGAATGCCATTTCATTTACAGGCATATTAGAGCCTAAGTAGACATATATGGCAGCAGGAATGGCTGCTAATAAGTTAGGGTATTATGACATAATAATAAAGAGGAGAGTGTTGAATTACAATGTTTAAGAGAATTATTTGTGGGGTCCTTGTGGCAGCAATGGCTTTAAGTACAGCAGCCTGTGCCGTAGGAAAGAAAGATAATGAGAAGACTTCAGATACTGTGGTTGCAATTGTGGGAGATACAAAAATAACCCTTGGAGATATGGAAACCGGAGTGGCAAGCATCAAGGAGGATATCATAGCAGACTATGGTGAGGACTATGAATCTAAAGATGAGGCCATGAAGAGCTTTACACAGCAGAAAAAGGACTATCTGGATTACCTGATAGAAGGGGAAATATTTGTACAGAAGGCCAACGAAATGGGACTCACAGCCTCAGATGATGAGGTTCAGGTACAGCTGGAGCAGCTTATGGGACAGTTCGACAGCAAGGAGGCATATGAACAGGCATTAGAACAGAGCGGCATGACCATAGACCAGCTTAAGGAACAGCTGGCAGAAAACATAAAGATAAACAAGGTTATAGATAGCCTTTTTGCAAACATCCAGGTTACAGACGAGGAAATAAAGCAGTACTATGACAATAACGAAAGCGTACAGGAATCCACGCTGGCAGATGCAACAGAAACAATAAGGCAGATACTCCAGCAGGACAAGGAGTATACCCTGTATCAGGAAACTCTGGAAAAGTGGAAAACCGAGCTTGGGGTAGAACCATACTACGACCAGCTGTAACAACAATTACAGATTCTTATATGGGACATAATAGAAAGCAGGAACCTGCACAGAGGGGGTGTACGGTTTCCTGCTTTTATTTATAACCCGGACGGCTAGCCGCCCAGAGTTACGTCCTGACTCTCGTACCAGTTAAGAGCGTCATATAGATGGGATGGTTTGAAATCAGGCCAGTAATCATCTAATGTATAGAAGTCTGCATATACGGACTGTACTGGAAGAAAACCGCTAAGTCTGCGCCTTCCCCCCCAGCGTATTATAAGGTCCACCCGGGAGATGTCATGGGACATCAGTCTGAAGGGAAGACCACTGGTGGTGCCATTAAGACCTGATAGATCCCACTTCCATCCATAATTAACAAGAAAGTTCACCTTCATTCCGCCTTTATTAAAGGTTCTGCGCTCAGTATAGGGCTTAAGCTCCTCTGGAAACATAGGGGAGGAGGAGTTGCCTATAACAAGAAGGGATGCATCCTCCTGAGATAAAACCTTTACAGCATTAATGCAGGCCTTGGTGAAGGCGTCCCGCTGAACCTGAGGACGCTTAGTGTTGTCAGTTGTAAAGCCGTAGTAGGTAAGCTCATGTATTCCAAGCTGCTGGCAAAGCCTGAAAAGCTGGAGTCCAGGGTCGATGCCTGCTGCATAGCCATCTTCCTTAGCCATTCCTTGCCTTACGGACCAGCGCCTGTTTCCATCTGGAATTATACCTATGTGGTTGGGGATTCTCATGGAAAGCCTCCTTAAAATATGAAACTTATTCCAGTGATTATTATTTGCAGAAATATTTAATTTTAAACATATTTATATTAATAGATTATTGACAAGAATCAAATAAACTGTTACGCTTTAAAGTATAAAATTAAGGAGGAAGCTAGATATGAGTAATATCACTAATACAGCAAAAATATATTACCGCTATTACCTGGGTTATTATTACGCAGGCTATTTTTGCTGTCAAGAAATTACCATCTAGCATTCCAATCTATTTTATATATAAATATATAAATATAAATATATAAATAGCATTTGGTGCCGGTAACTATTGATAGCAGTTATCGGCTTTTGTTATGCCCAAGTAGAGCCAGTGACGGTTAAGCTATTAATTCTGGGGCCAGGGACGGTTAAGCTATCAATTTTGAATTCATGGAAAATTGCAGGATTCCAGGGAATCCAGGGACGGTTAAGCTATTAGTTCTGGATTCCAGGATAATTGGTTGTCTTAGAGGCATTTCACCTGGTTGGTGCTTGTTTACATGGGAATGCCGCCTAACGATATAATTCTATGGTATGAGCTTTGTATTATTAACCACAATAAAAAGAAAGAGTTTTAGGTATTGGAGGATTAATCATGATAATAGTTTTAAAGCATAGTGCAGATGAGAAAAAGGTTAATGAGCTTATAGGTGAACTTAAGGCAAGGGGACTTTCTATAAATTATAGTCAAGGTTCTCATACGACAATACTTGGCCTTATTGGAGACACCTCAAGTGTGGATATGGGTGCTATTCAGGCCAATGAGGTAGTTGAAAAGGTTCAGAGAGTATCAGAACCATATAAGGCAGTGAACCGTAAGTTCCATCCTGAGGATACAATACTTAATATTGAGGGGCGTAATATAGGAGAAGGCTTTTTTACTGTTATTGCAGGTCCCTGTTCTGTTGAAAATGAGGAGCAGATTATTTGTGTAGCTGAGTCAGTAAAGAAAAGCGGGGCAGGCTTTCTTAGAGGAGGGGCATTTAAACCCAGAACCTCTCCCTATGCATTTCAAGGGCTTCATGGAGAAGGAATAAGGCTTCTGCTTAAAGCAAAGGAAGCTACAGGACTACCAATAGTAACAGAGATTATGGACTTGTCTCATATAGATTTATTTCAGGATGTTGACATAATACAGGTAGGTGCCAGAAATATGCAGAACTTTGAGATGCTTAAAGAGCTTGGAAGGTGCAATAAGCCTATATTACTTAAGAGAGGACTTGCAAATACCATAGATGAGTTTCTCATGAGCTCAGAGTACATTATGGCTGGAGGGAACTCAAACGTTATATTGTGTGAAAGGGGAATAAGGACCTTTGAAACAAAGACAAGAAATACTCTGGATATAGCAGCTATCCCAATGATAAAAAAGCTGTCACATCTTCCGGTTATAATTGATCCAAGCCATGCAACAGGAATAACGTGGATGGTAAAGCCCCTTACAAAAGCTGCTATTGCTGCAGGGGCTGATGGAGTTATGATAGAGGTGCATAACAATCCCAAGAAGGCATTGTGTGATGGTGCACAATCCCTGACACCTGACGAGTTTGACGAAATTATGGACATAGTAAAAAAGCAGGTGAGGTTTGAAGGCAAGGGTCTGGAGCCATGTATGGCAAGGTAGGCAGGGACGGTTAAGGCGTTTGTTCAATTAACAGCCAAGACAGGCATTTCAAAGGCTTTAATAAAGAGCTTGAATGCGGTTTTTTAGATAATATTAGCCAGATAATTATTGTGGTAAATAATGGAGGGGATAAAATGAAAATTGCAGTTGTGGGGCTGGGGCTGATAGGAGGATCATTTTGCAGATCCATTAAGAAAAATACCTGTCATGTGTGCCTTGGGATAGATACGGATAAAAATGTTGTGAATAAGGCACTTCGTGAGGGGGCTATCGATAAAGGAATTAATCCTGAGCTGCTAGGAGAGGCAGACCTGACCATAGTATGTCTCCACCCCCAAAGAACGGTGGATTTCCTGAGGGAAAATGTGGGTTTTTTTAAGAAGAATTCAATAGTAATGGATGCCTGTGGAATAAAAGGGGAGGTAGTAAGACAAGCAGCATGTGTACTGTTAGAAATGGGGGTGTATTTTATTCCTGCCCATCCTATGGCAGGCACTGAAAATTCTGGTTTTGACTACTCTTATGCAGAGCTTTTCACTGGAGCCAGTCTTATTGTAACCCCCAGCCCGGAGGTGCCTCAGGATAGCCTTAATATAGTTAAGGAGCTATCACAGGCTATGGGCTTTGGGCAGTTTGTTATATCTACGCCAGAGGAGCACGACAGAATAATAGCTTTTACATCACAGCTTGCACATATAGTATCAAGCTGCTATATAAAGAGCCCTACTGCCAGATACCAGGCAGGCTTTAGTGCAGGAAGCTTCAAGGACATGACCAGGGTGGCAAAGCTAAATGAAGATATGTGGACAGAACTTTTCATGATGAACAGGCAAAACCTCATGTTCGAAATAGAAAGTATAATAGAAAACCTTAAGAGCTATGATGATGTACTTAGAAATGGGGATAAAGAAGGGCTTAGGATGCTTCTCAGGAATGGAAGGCTGCTTAAGGAGGAAAGCTTGAGAAGCCAGGGAAGGATTGCAGGAGAACGTATGGTGTGATAGAATTTTCATAAATCACCAGATGGAGGAGTATAACAATGAGGTTTGTTGACCTTTCCCACCCTATATGTGACCATATGCCTGTGTATCCAGGGGACAGCTATACGACCCTTGTGGATGAGAAGAATATGGAGAAGGACGGGTATTGCATATGGCGGCTTTCAAGCGGCATGCATGCAGGAACCCATATTGACAGCCCTATGCATTTGGTAAAGGAAAGCAGGTTCATAGGAGAATACCCTTTAGAATCCTTCATTGGAAGGGCAGCCATAATTGATGCCTGCGGCCAAGATAAAATTCATTTAAAGGATGAATACAATGATAGGGTAAAAGAAGGCGAGATGCTTCTTATATATACTGGCTTTGACAGGTTTTATGGGACAAGGGACTATTATGAAAAACATCCTATAATCACAGAGGATATGGCAGGATTTATAATTAAACGCAGAGTTAAGCTTGTGGGAATAGATATGCCTTCGCCGGATCGTATGCCCTACACAGTACATAAAATGCTGCTGAAGGCTGGTGTTTTTATACTGGAGAATCTGATTGGGCTAGACAAGCTATTGCATGAGGACTACATAGAGCTGTTTGCGCAGCCACTTAAGCTTGCAGCCGAAGCCAGCATGGTAAGAGCTGTGGCCAGGGTAGGCAGGGACGGTTAACTAATCAACTGAATTTGATAAAGAAAAGGGGCTGTTTTTACACAGCTCCTTTATCTATCTAAATCCTCAAGTATCTGCCTGGTAGCAAGCCTGCTGGAGTCTAGGACAATCGATACCCCTGCTCCAGGATGTACCGATGCCCCGGTAAAATAAAGCCCTTTAATATTAGGCAGCTTAACCTGTGGCCTGAAATAGTTGGTCTGCCGGAGGTTGTGGCTTAGCCCGAAGGCTGATCCTGCATAGGAGTTAAACTCATCCATGAAAAGCTCGGGCGTACTATGTCTTTTAACAACTATACAATTTCTAATATCCGATAGACCCTCCATACTGCTTAAGGCCTGCAGCATAATATCCTCTAAACCTGACACGGTGTACTGGCTCCAGTCAATATTACCTTCAAGCAGGTTTGGAACACGCAGCATTACATTCAAGCACTCACACCCTTCAGGGGCCACAGAGCCGTCAACCCTGGAAGGACAGTATATATACAACGAAGGACTATATGGCAGCTGGCCTTTAAAGGCAGCGTTGATATTTTTTCGGAAGTCCTTGTTTATAAGTATGTTATGCACCTGCAATGAAGGAAGCCTCCTGTTTATACCTAAATATAACATGAAGGTAGAGCAGGAGTATGACATTTTTGACACCGCTTTAGGCGTATATTTACCAAAATCTGCGTAAGGTGGGAGCAAGCTTGTTACAGCATAGGGGAAGTCAGCGTTGCATACTACTATATCCGATGGCTCAAATCCGGTATCATCTATAACCCCAATTGCGGTGCTTCCCTTAATAACAATTTCTTTTATTTCACAGCTTTTCAATACGCGTCCTCCCAGCTGGTCAATAAGCTTTTCCAAGGCAAGTACATAAGAGTACATGCCTCCTTTTATATATGGCAGTCCATAAGAAAATGTGGTAGAGGGTATAAGTGTATATATATTTGGAGCATCGTAGGGAGAGCTGCCTATGTACATAGCCTGGAAGGAGAGAAACTGGCGGAGCTTCTCGTTTTTTACATACTTAGACACAAATGAATAGGAATCAGACAACGTGTGTATTCTAAAGGCGTTCCAAAGAGTAACAGGATTGTAAAAATCCTTAGCATTGTTGAAGGACTTAGACAGAAAATATTCATCAGCAATATGGTATTTACGAAGTCCCTCGCTGATTATCTTGAGAAAGCCTGCGGTGTCCTTATGACTTATTGAATCAAGAGTTTTAGTGAGTCTCTTAATATCAGATGAAAAGTCAAAAAAGGTTCTATCGCTGTAGAATACCCTATATAAGGGGTCTAGCCATATATATTCAAGGTAGTCCTCAGATTTTTTTTCTGCCCAGTGAAACACCTCATCATATGCGGAAGGCATCATCATTATGGAAGCAGTAAGGTCGAATGTAAAGTCATTGCATGTAAAACGGTTAACCTTTCCGCCAATCGATGAGTTTTTTTCATATACCTTAACATCAAAGCCTTGGCTTAACAGCCTTACAGCACATGATAATCCACCTATGCCTGCACCTATGATAACCACTTTCTCTTTCATTATTAAGCCTTCTTTATAATAGAATTATTAACGTTAGTATTTACAATAGGATGAAAAATAAACTGAGGTCAGGAGGTCAGGAGGTCAGGGACGGTTAAGCTATCTACTTCAGTTCAGATCCAAGCTATAGATCCAAACCAGGGACGGTTAACCCATTTCGCCCAAATCAAAAGTTTATGAGGATGTTTGAAGCCCTCTTTTGTTGGCGATAATCTAGGTATACCAATAAAAGGAGGCTTTCTTTATGCCCAGAGTAGCAAGGGT
>JAEZLD010000127.1 GCA_023415335.1 Bacillota bacterium
TGGTAGATGGGGCCAAGATGCTCCAGCTTTTCGGCGATGTTGCCACAGAGCTTCTCATAATGAATGATGGCGATGAGGGCCTGTTCAGGGCCTATGACAATGTGGAATTCCTGGCACCTGTTTATGGCGGTGATTACATTGAAGCAGAGGGAGAAATCATATCCTCTGGCAACACCTCCCGTAAAATGCGCTTTGAGGCAAGGAAGGTAATCATTCCAAGACCTGACATTAATGATTCTGCAGCAGATGTATTAACCGAGCCTATAGTTGTGTGCAGGGCTACAGGCACCTGTGTCGTTCCTAAGGACAAGCAAAGAAGATAAGGAGGGTATCTTATGGAGAAGTTAATCATCACAGCAGCCATATGCGGTGCTGAGGTTACAAAGGAACATAATCCTGCCGTACCTTACACCACTGTTGAAATAGCAAACGAAGCAGAGGCGGCTTACAAGGCAGGGGCAAGCATAATCCACCTTCATGTAAGGGAGGATGATGGAACCCCAACCCAGAGTAAGGAAAGGTTCAAGGAGTGCATGGACGCTATAAGGGAAAGATGCCATGATGTCATAATACAGCCCTCCACAGGAGGAGCAGTAGGAATGACTAATGCTGAAAGGCTTCAGCCTGTTGAGCTGCTTCCTGAGATGGCAACCTTAGACTGTGGAACCTGCAACTTTGGAGGAGACGACATATTCATAAACACTGAAAACACAATAAAAGAATTTGGAAGAAAAATGATAGAGCTTGGAATAAAGCCTGAGGTTGAGGTATTTGACAAGGGAATGATAGACATGGCTATAAGAGTTGCGGGAAAGGGCCTTATTGCAACACCTATGCATTTCAACTTCGTAATGGGAGTAAACGGAGGGATATCCGCAACTCCAAGAGATTTGGTATTTATGGCAGGAAGCATTCCACAGGGAAGCACCTTTACAGTATCAGGAATAGGCAGGAACCAGTTCCCAATGGCTGCCACCTCCATCATAATGGGAGGACATGTAAGGGTTGGATTTGAGGACAACATTTACCTGTCAAAGGGTGTATTAGCAAAGTCCAATGGAGAACTGGTAGAAAAGACAGTAAGACTTGCCAAAGAGCTGGGAAGAGAAATAGCTACTCCCACTGAGGCAAGAAGGATTCTAGGGCTAAAAGAAAGATAAACAATAAAGTATCATCATAAAGCAATTTATAAAGGGGGAAATTTAAAATGGCAAAAGGATGTAAATACGGAACTCATAGGGTAATCGAACCAAAGGGTGTGCTACCACAGCCAGCACTAAAAATAGACAATACCATGGAAATCTATGATAATGAAATACTCATAGATGTTCAGGCTCTTAACATTGACTCGGCCAGCTTCACACAGCTTTATACTGAAGCTAACCATGATGTAGAAAAGGTAAAGGCGAAGATAATTGAAATAGTAGGCGAAAGAGGAAAGATGCAGAACCCTGTAACAGGCTCCGGCGGAATGCTTATAGGAACTGTCGAAAAAATAGGCAGCTCCTTAAAGGACAGGGACCTTAAGGTTGGAGACAAGATTGCAAGCCTTGTATCCCTTTCACTTACTCCTCTCAAGATAGAGAAGATTCTTGACATAAAGCCAGAGATAGACAGGGTTGAGGTTAAGGCGAAGGCAATACTCTTTGAGAGCGGTATATATGCAAAGCTTCCAGAGGATATGAGCGAAAACCTGGCACTGGCTGCCCTTGATGTTGCAGGTGCTCCAGCACAGACTGCAAATCTGGTTAAGAAGGACAACAGCGTTCTTATATTAGGAGCAGGTGGAAAATCCGGAATGCTCTGCTGCTATGAAGCAAAAAAGGCTGCTGGTCCAAATGGAAACGTTATAGCCTGTGTAAGGAAGCAGTCCTATGCTGATATCCTTATAAAGCTTAACCTCTGTGACAAGGTTATACTGGCTGATGCCACTGCTCCTATAGACGTTTTAAACAAGACTCTTGAGGCAAATGATGGCAAAGAGGTGGACATAGCCATCAACTGCGTAAATATACAGAACACTGAAATGTCATCCATCCTTCCTGTAAAGGACAATGGAATTGTGTACTTCTTCTCCATGGCTACAAGCTTTACAAAGGCAGCCCTTGGTGCAGAAGGCATAGGTAAGGATGTAACCATGATAATAGGAAATGGATATACAAAGAACCATGCAAACGTTACACTCCAGTGCTTAAGAGAAAACCAGGAGCTTAAGGATTTATTTGCAAAGCTTTATCTGTAAAAACATCTAACTAATAGGGGGTATATATAGATGGAAACAAACAGGAGGTATGATCTGTTTGGAGATGTAACTGACGAACAGTGGAATGACTGGAAGTGGCAGGTTAGAAACAGAATTGAAACTGTTGAGGATTTAAAAAAGTATCTTCCATTAACAGCTGAGGAAGAGGCTGGCATAAATGAATGCCTTAAGACATTAAGGATGGCCATTACACCCTACTACCTTTCCCTCATAGATCCAAAAGACCCATATGACCCTGTAAGGAAGCAGGCAGTACCCCGCATACAGGAGTTACACAAATCCCATGCGGACCTGCTGGACCCTCTCCACGAGGATACAGATTCACCTGTTCCAGGGCTTACCCACAGATATCCTGATAGGGCACTTCTTCTTGTAACTGACCAGTGCTCCATGTACTGCAGGCATTGTACAAGAAGAAGATTTTCAGGACAGCATGACTGTGGACTGCCAATGACACAGATAGATGCGGCAATAGATTATATTGCAAAGACTCCTGTCATTAGGGATGTATTGCTTTCAGGAGGAGATCCTCTGCTTTTATCTGATGACAGGCTTGAGCATATCATAAAGAGGTTAAGGGCTATACCTCATGTGGAAATAGTAAGGATAGGCTCAAGAACACCTGTTGTTATGCCACAGAGAGTAACTGACAACCTTTGTAACATGCTAAAAAAATACCATCCAATTTGGCTGAACACTCATTTCAACCATCCAAACGAAATAACACCTGATTCAAAGCGTGCCTGCGAGATGCTGGCAGATGCTGGAATACCCCTGGGTAACCAGTCAGTTCTTCTGAGAGGAATAAACGACTGTGTACATGTTATGAAAAAGCTCGTTCAGGAACTGGTAAAAATAAGAGTTCGTCCTTACTACATTTACCAGTGCGATCTTTCCTATGGACTTGAGCACTTTAGGACACCAGTATCAAAGGGTGTTGAAATAATAGAAGGCTTACGGGGCCACACCTCAGGCTTCTGCATTCCAACTTTTGTTGTAGACGCTCCTGGAGGAGGAGGAAAAACTCCTGTAATGCCAAACTATGTAATCTCACAGAGCTGGAACAGGACTGTTCTCAGAAACTTCGAAGGAGTGATCACTACCTATGAGGAGCCTACGGACTACTCTCCTTCCTGCCAATGTGATGTATGTACAGGAAAGAGGAAGGTCAACCTCATTGGAATAGCAGGTCTTGAAAATGGGCAGCAGCTTTCCATAGAGCCTGAAGGACTATTAAGAAAGCTGAGAATTGAAGCTGCCCATGAGGAAGCAGCAACAGCCCTTGAGAAGGAGCACAAGGAATAGCAATGAAGCTACTGGATATATGCAGAGGCTATAGCAGCATAAGCATAATAGGCATGGGCAAAAACGTAGGTAAAACCACTGTACTGAACCATGTTATAAATGAGGCCAGGGGACAAATAAGTCCCCTAGGCCTTACATCCATTGGTTGGGATGGAGAACGGGAGGACCAGGTCACCCTTACCTCAAAGCCCAGGATTTATGTTGATAAGGGAACTCTCATAGCAACCTCCAAACAGCTTCTAAGAGCATGTGATATAACAAAAGAGATAGTATTCACCACAGGAATGCAGACCCCTGTAGGAGAAGTAATAATTATAAGGGCCCTCAGCGATGGATATGTTGAGCTGGGAGGGCCTTCTATAAACAGCCAGGTAGCAGAGGTATGCAACCTTCTAAAGAACTTAGGATGCAAGCTTACCATTGTTGATGGGGCCTTAGACAGGAGGACCTCTGCCTCTCCTGCTATTACAGAGGGCACCATATTATCTACCGGCGCATCGCTTTCAAAAAATATATATGAGGCAGTACGGGACACTACCCACACTGTAAAGCTCCTCTCCATACAAAAGGAGGATGACCTTGAGACACTTAGTCTTGCAGAGCAAATATGCATATCAGGCCGTATGGGTACTATAGACAGGAACAATGCTATAAAAATGATAGATGTTAAAACCTCCTTGGGCTCAGCTAAGGAGCTTACAGAGGCACTTGATAAACATTCCAGAACAATTGTCATAAAAGGTGTCGTCCATGACTCATTGCTGGAGGGCATAATGAACAGTCTTGGACACATTAAGAATTTGAAAATCATTGCAGAGGATGGAACCAAGCTATTCTTATCCCCAGACATACTATACAGGTTTACTAAAAGAGGTGGCAGCCTTAAGGTTATAGCTCCCATAAAGCTTATGTGCATAACCTGTAACCCCTCTTCACCATATGGTTATGAATATGACAGGGATAAATTTATAGAGCTTCTTAGTAAGGAAATTCCTCTGCCAGTAATAGATGTAATAGGAGGTGGGCATCATAGAATATTTAAATGAAGAACAACGCTTTCAGATAGGCTACAGCTATATAATGGAAAAGGTTCATGCCCTAACCCCCTATGGACGGGAAAAGCTGAAGCATATTAAGCCATTTAACAGTAAAAATGCTCCTCTTCTTGTGCAGGAGCTTGATGAAATGGAGCTTGTTGTAAATGCAATAAGCTCCCATTCCGAGCCTTTAAAAGAACTGAGAAAGCTGCTTCACTGCTTCAAGGACATAAGAGGCTCTCTTAAAAGGTGTAAAAACGAAAGCGTATTAGATGAGGTTGAGCTTTATGAAATAAAGAGCTTTGCAAGACTTCTCAAAAGGCTGCAGAACCTATACAATGCCTCAGGGCTTAAGCTTTCCTCTATAAGCTTTAAAGACCCCAGCAGCATATGCAATCTGCTGGACCCTGAAAAAACAGGTGTATCCACATTTTATATATATGACTGTTACTCAGAGAACCTGGGCAATATCCGAAGAAGGAAGCGCTCACTGGAAAATGAAATGCTCCTCTCTGACAGTACTGAGGCTTTGGAGCTCTTAAGAAAGCAGAGGCTTAAGGCCGTTATGGAAGAGGAAGCTGAGGAGCTTAAGGTTAGGACTATCCTCTCTGGGCAGATTAAGGAAAGCATCCCTGAACTAGAACAAAGCATTTCCTCCTTAGGAAGGCTTGATTTTTTGATGGCCAAATGCAGTTTAGCCCTATCCCTTAAGGCAGTTCGCCCTATGATAGGCACCCCAGATAAGCTTTATATTGAGGACGGCTTTAACCCTCAGGTTGTGGATTCATTAGACGCCTGCGGGAAAAGCTTCACTCCTATAAGCATAGGCCTTAAAAGTGGTATGACAGTCATAACTGGGGCTAACATGGGAGGAAAGAGTGTAACCTTAAAAACGGTGGTGCTTAACCTTATGCTCCTCCATATGGGTTTTTTCGTATGTGCCAGGGAAGCCTGCCTTCCAGTGCTGGACTTTATAGCACTAATATCTGATGACCTGCAGTCAGTATCCCAGGGGCTAAGTACCTTCGGGGCTGAGATTATGAGGCTTAGGGAAATACTGATGCTGGCCAAGAATAGCACAGGCTTTATAGGCTTTGACGAATTTGCCAGAGGTACCAACCCCAGGGAAGGCTGCTTCATGGCCAAGGCTCTATGCTCCTACCTTAACAAGCTGCCCTCCATATCACTGCTTACCACCCACTATGATGGAGTTGCAGATGACACTATGACCCACTACCAGGTCATAGGCTTAGAAAATGTTGACTTTCAGAAGCTTAAGAAAGAAATAAACCTTAAGCATACTAACTCCATTGATATTATACAAGGCTACATGGACTATCACCTTAAAAGGGTTACATCCTGCACACAGGTTCCAAGAGATGCCCTTAATATTTCCATGCTTATCGGCTTGGATAATGAAATAATTACAATAGCAAAAAATCTTTATGAAAAGGGGGATTGCAATAATGATGGAAAGCAAATTGAATCTTAACACTGAAATAGTGGCTAAGTCACGGGAATGCGCCAGGAAGATAGCAAAGGATACCCAGGACTTCATCGATAAAAACACCACGGTGACAGTTGAAAGGACAATATGCAGACTCTTGGGAATAGATGGTGTAGATGAGGAGGGAGTTCCGCTTCCAAACGTAGTTGTTGATAACATAAAACATGGAAAGGGACTCTCCTTAGGTGCTGCCACATATATTGGAAATGCCATGCTGAACACAAACCTTTCTCCCCAGGAGATAGCAGAGCAGGTATCTGTAGGAGCTTTGGACCTTACCAAGCTTCCAATGAAGGATTCCTTCGAAATAAAAATGGCAGTAACCAAAATAGCAAAGGAAAGTACCTCGAGAATTAAGAAAAACAGACAGGAGAGAGAGGAATATCTTTCTTCCTATGGAGATAAGACCGGTCCCCTGCTCTACGTTATAGTTGCTACAGGGAACATATACGAGGACATTACACAGGCTAGGGCCGCTGCAAAGCAGGGCGCTGATGTTATTGCAGTTATAAGGACCACAGGGCAAAGCCTCCTTGACTACGTTCCATATGGTGCCACCACAGAAGGCTTTGGAGGCACCTATGCCACACAGGAGAACTTCCGCCTTATGAGAGCTGCACTAGACGAAACAGGTAAGGAGCTTGGCCGTTACATCAGGCTTTGCAACTACTGCTCAGGGCTATGCATGCCAGAGATTGCTGCCATGGGAGCACTGGAAAGGCTTGACGTAATGCTGAACGATGCTCTTTATGGAATACTCTTCAGGGATATAAACATGCAGCGTACCATGATAGACCAGTATTTCTCAAGAATCATAAACGGCTATGCCGGAGTTATCATAAATACTGGAGAGGATAACTACCTTACCACCTCAGATGCCGTGGAGGAAGCTCACACAGTGCTGGCATCCCAGTTTATAAACGAGCAGTTTGCTCTTCTTGCAGGACTTCCTGAGGAACAGATGGGCTTAGGGCATGCATTTGAAATTCAGCCAGATTTAAAGAACGGCTTCCTGCTTGAGCTGGCACAGGCGCAGATGGCAAGGGAAATATTCCCCAATGCACCACTTAAGTACATGCCTCCTACAAAGTTCATGACAGGAAACATATTCAAAGGTCATGTACAGGATGCTCTATTCAATATGGTAACAGTACTTACAGGACAAAGAATACACCTTCTGGGAATGCTTACAGAGGCTCTCCATACTCCATTTATGTCAGATAGGGCTCTTTCAATAGAAAATGCCAAGTATATATTTAACAACATGGAGGACTTAGGACGTGAAATAACCTTCAAGGAAGGCGGAATAATACAGAGCCGTGCTAATGATGTGCTTAACAAAGCCTACGAGCTTTTAAGCCAGATAGCAGCTGAAGGCCTTTTCCCATCACTTGAAAAGGGCATTTTTGCAGGAGTTAAACGTCCTATAGATGGAGGCAAGGGCTTAGAGGGTGTATGTCTGAAGGAAGATAGATATATCAACCCATTCATAGAGCTTATGCTTGGAGGTGACAGATAATGAGTGGTGGATTGTATTCCATGGAGAAAAGAGACTATAACCAAAGTCTGGACCTTACAAAGGTAAAGCCATATGGAGATACCTTAAACGATGGTAAGGTACAGCTTAGCTTTACACTTCCTGTGCCCGATGGCGAAAAGGCAGTTGAAGCCGCAAAGCAGCTGGCAAGGAAAATGCATCTTGAGGAACCTGCTGTAGTATACCATGAGGCACTGGATAAGAACTTCACCTTCTTTGTAATGTATGGCTCCCTGGCAGACACAGTGGATTACACCTCCATACATGTACAGGAGGTAGAGGTCCATACCATGGATATGAAACAGGTAGATCAATATATAAAGGACAACATAGGCCGCAAGGTTGTGGTTGTTGGAGCAAGCACCGGAACTGATGCCCATACTGTTGGTATAGACGCCATAATGAACATGAAGGGCTATGCCGGCCACTATGGACTGGAAAGGTATGAGATGCTTGAAGCCTATAACCTTGGAAGCCAGGTAACAAACGAGGAGTTTATAAAGAAGGCAATTGAGCTTCACGCTGATGTACTCCTTGTATCCCAGACCGTTACACAGAAGAACGTACACATACCAAACATGACCAACCTGGTGGAGCTTCTGGAGGCTGAAGGCATTCGTGATAAGGTAATCCTTATAGGCGGTGGCGCAAGAATTACTCATGAGCTGGCAAAGGAGCTGGGGTTCGATGCAGGCTTCGGTATAGGAAAGTTTGCGGATGACGTTGCCACCTTTGCAGTGACGGAGATGGTAAACAGAGGGTTAAAGTAAAGACATTTCACAAAAATATCCTCCAGCTTTATTTAAAAACTGGAGGATATTTTCATCCCACTCATATTCATTAGACAATAAACTAATTATCCTCTTACCATCCACAACCAAAGCCTGGGTTCCCTTTTTATACACTTTAAGTTAATGCTTAACCTTAGCATTAACTTAAACTATCTGTCTGGATAGCTTAATTATAAGCTCCACAAGGCCTACTGAGTAGCCGCAGCTCCCATAGCGGCCATGCCCGTTGCTATCTAATAGAAGTACTAGAGGCCATACGCCGAGCTCCAGATACATAGCTCTGGCAAGTATAGAAGGTGTACCTTCAAAGTCATCATAAGCTATGATAATGTGTGGAAGCATGTTTATAGCCTTCATAAGGGTAGGGTTGTTTTTTTCATGTAGGTTGCGTAATACCAGAACTACCTGAAGGCCCCTGCTTATTTCCCTTTCGAGCAGCTCTAAGCATTCCATCAGTTCGTTTAAAACGTGCTCTGTTGGCTCAGTTCCAGGATCTAAGTAAGCTATGATTCTTCTGCTATCCTGTATAATGATATTTCCGTTATCATCCTTTATTTCAAATGGATGAATAGGATTGTTCTCCAGCATGTCCTCAATCTTAGCTGCTCTTAGGGTAAGGGTAACCTTCTTTATATGTGTATCCTTGTCCACTTCAAAATGTGTTACCCTAACCAGCTGGTTTCCGCTAGGCAGGCGGTTTGTGGTTATGAGCCTGTAATGTCCTTCACAGGCTGGTATTGTGAAGGAATTATCTCCATTCCCCACAAAGCATTTTAAAAGCCTATACCCTTGCCCGTGCCATTTTGAGAGGCTAAAGTCAGATAAGTATGTAAAACTTTTCCCCTCCTCTGGCACCAGCTCTATTACAGAATCCATTCTACAGCCACTGTCTGCCCTATGGAACCCACCATCTCTATAATATTCTGCACTACCATCACAAGGATTTAACCGGCTTGGGACCCCCAAGGTTCTCATAACTGCTACAAAAAGAATGCTTCTGCCCTTTTCATCACTTAAGCCTAAATTTATAACATCTGCAGGAGTCATGGTAAGAACATCATAATACCTGCCCTCACCCTCTCTGTAATGCTCATTTATATATTTCATAAGTGAAGGAGGATTCATATAAAAGCCTTCCTTCTGCTCTGCAGTAAAGGCTTTGTCTATATTCTCTCTCCAGTCATCTAAATTCTCATAGCCAATTCTCGGGCACATAACATATGAAATAAACAGCTCATCATGCTCAGCATTAATGCCTAATGCCCCATAAAAATGCTTATTGAGCATGTTGGCTGTTACGTCCTTATAATCCTTTTCAGAAAGAACCTTTAAAAGCTCCTTAGCTAATGGCATAAGCTCCTGGCTCTTTTCATTATAGAAGGCCGCTATTTCGCCTGCATTGCCCCCTGCAAGGTGCAGCATATGTTTAATATCCTCATCATAGCTGTCAAACTCTGCTCTCCAGTATGAGGACAGCCTCCCCTGCCTCATAGCCTTAGCCTCAGCTATTACCCTTTTGTTATATGATTGCTGCTCATTAGTTATTATTACAGCATTTCTAACCTCCGGCAATGGTGCCATGAAATCCATGTCCTCCATCCCTTTACAGGGCCTTTCCTTAGTTAAGCCTATACTTACCTGTGTATATGCATCCGGCTTAACCATGAAATTGGATTGTCCGTACAGGCCATTGTAAAATACCTCAATATGTACAGAGCCGCATCCCATTCGAAGCAAAGCCTTACCATCAGCGCCCGTCTTCAAGGCTGCTATCTCTTGAGCAGCTGCCATGTTAATTATTTGAAAGGAAACCCGGGCTCCTTCACAGACCCTTCCGTTGTTATCCTTAACCTCAACTACTGCTGTGGAGACTCTTGCATATCGGGAGGTCTGATTGTATAAAAGGCACATTCCCTGGTTTCCTATAAACTCCTCATCCTTTAGACCATAATCAAAGAAGGTACGGCTATGCACCAAAGGAGCACGGGAGGCAGCTGCTGTAAACCATCCCCTGTTCAGCATGGGCTCTGGTTCACATGCACCCATAAAGTACCACTCCCCGTCAACATATATCTCCACCCATGCGTGGTTATCATCACAGTGGCTCCACCATGGAACATAAACCTGCCTGGCAGGGATTCCTATGCTCCTTAGGGCTGTGACTGTGAAGACAGATTCCTCCCCGCATCGACCAGAGCCTGAATAGTATGCCGCCATTGGGCTTTCGGTACGGTTGTCAGAGGCTCCATAGGTTACCTGAGCTGCACACCATCTGTTTACAGCCAAAACCCTTTCTTTCTTATCAGGAATATCCATAATAGCTTTAAGCTTGCTATAGAAAAAGCTTCTACAGTCCACAAGCTGCTCTGAATTAATCCTGGGATAGAATACATAATGCAAAAACACATCCTCCGGCAGCTTACTTACCTCTTCATATGTATTATAAAGCAGCATGGCATGAGATGCATAGCTTCTTATGGTGTTAAAATCTATAGCTCCAATATCACAGGAGGGAAGCGTTCCATAGCACAGCTCCATGAGGGCCCTTTCATCCCCATGTATCTTGGACATGTTCTCTTGAATCTGGCTTTTCAGGCTTCCAAAGCCCCTTTCAGCCTCCAGGTAGCATTTTTGTGTGTATTCTTTAATGTTGCTTGAAAGCATGAACTTATCCCCTTCTTAAAACAATTTTAATCACAGTATCCACAGGGTCTGGAAGAATAGGGTTGTCTCCCAAATCAAGGAACATAATGTCCGGGTAATCACTATGGACCCAGCTATCAGATATCCTGATTTCACTGTTATCCTGAAGAAGTATAGCTTGTTCTATTTCATCCTTATCTATTCCTACTATAGGCAGAGGTCCTAGTGAGTTTTCATATAGATGGAGGTATAAGCATTTTCCATTCTGTGTATACCTTCCCAACTCAGGCTTTGGAAATCCTGCCTTACCGCAGCCATATATGCTCTCACTGTTTTTGTCCATCCATTCTCCCAGGGATTTAAGTATGCTAACAGACTGCTGGGGGAACCGACCGTTTCCATCAGGGCCTATGTTAAGCAGGAAATTTCCTCCCTTGCTGACACATTCCACAAGCTTTTTAATAATCATATGAGGGGACTTGAAATTATGGTCGCCTCTTGTGTACCCCCAGGAATTATTCATGGTTACACAGGCCTCCCAGCATAGGTCCCTGCCGTCTCTGCCCTTTATACCCTCAGGAGGAAGCATCTTCTCCGGGGTTATGAAATCCCCATGGTATTTAGTTGGATGACCCTCTGCCAGGGAGCCATAGCCCTCACCACTGGCCTCTAATCGATTGTTTATTATTATACCAGGCTGCAGGGAGCGAACCATGTCCACCAGCCTTCCCGCTTCCCACCTCTCTCCCCTCATGTCATCGTAGGAGAAGTCAAACCACAGCAAATCCAGCTTTCCATAGTTGGCGCAAAGCTCCTTAACCTGGCTTTGGTAGTACTCTATGTACCTTGAAAAGTCCCTGCTGCCATCCTTATAGTCATCATTACCTCTCATAGGATGATACCTGTCCGAACAATGTGGATAATCCTTATGATGCCAGTCTAGAAGGGAATAATAAAGTCCCACCTTCAAGCCCTCTACTCTGGCAGCCTCCAAAAGCTCCCTTACTATGTCTCGTCCAAAGGGAGTGCTGGTTGACTTAAAATCCGTATAGGCTGAATCAAACAGGCAGAAACCATCGTGGTGCTTAGCTGTTAGCACTATGTATTTCATGCCCACTGCCTTAGCCTGTCTAGCCCACATAGCTGCATCAAAGGCCTTAGGGTTAAACTGCCGGAAGAACTTCATGTACTGCTCCTCTGGCATCCTCTCATAGCTTCTTACCCACTCTCCTCGTGCAGGTATGGAATAGAGCCCAAAGTGTATAAACATGCCCAGCCTGTCTTCACTATACCACTGCATACGGCCCTTATATTCTTCCTCATTATACTGATACATTCACATGTTCCTCCTATATGGATTGTATAACCCCGCTTATATAGTCCTTATCTATCATCTCGTATCTTTCCTCATTAGGATACAGTGCCCCTCCATAGTATATAGAGCTGTTGTTTGAGGTGGAATAATCATAGTAGGGCTTATGTCTTGCGACATGTATCTGGGTACATCCTGTATACTCAATAATCCTTTTGGCATTCTTCATGGTAATCCCTGCACCTGGGAGTATTTCGATTCTTCCTGCAGCATACTCTATCATTTCCTTTACAGTGTCCACTCCATAGAATACATCCGGCTCCTGTCCGCTGGTAAGAACCCTTGTTACTCCAAGCTGGCATAGCTGGTCCAGTGCTTCTTTCCAGTCAGGAACCACATCGATGGCCCTATGGAATACTGATACCTTGTCCCCTATAACCTCCATCATTGCCTTGCAGCGGTCCATGTCAACAGTGCCATCCTGGTTAAGAAATCCAAACACTATTCCCTTGGACCCATGTGCAAGAAGCTCCCTTGCATCCTTCAGGGCTGTTCTAAACTCTGCATCAGTATAGCAGAAGCCTCCCTGTCTTGGGCGGGCCATAGTAAGTATCTCAATGTTGCTAATGCTCTCAAGGGCAGTTTCCAGCTCTCCTATTGTAGGGGTAAGCCCTCCGAAAAAGAGACAGGAGTTCAGCTCCGCCCTGTCTGCGCCAGATTTTTCTGCCTGAATAACATCATCTGCCGAGCCACAGCAGACCTCAATTTTTATATTTCTCATACTTTACCCTCCGTTCAAGCTTCATTAGAAATTGTTTTTTCCATATATCAACATAATTTTATAATTTATTACTACTGCAGTCAACGTATAAACATCTGGCTCTGGCAGTTCACCCCCAAATAATTGCAAACTGTCTTATGATTGTTTATACTGAAGCTATAAGCATCATACCCTGGAGGGATAATATGAAAATTGGAATAATACAGCTTAAGGTATGTAAGGACAAAGACATCAATATGAAAAGAGCCTTAGATAAGATACTTATGCTGGCACATAATGGGGCTGACATGGTAGTGCTTCCTGAGATGTTCAACTGTCCCTATGAAAACAGCTACTTTCCTCTTTATGCAGAACCTGATGGAGGCCTATGCTACAGCCAGCTGTCAGAGTGTGCAAAAGAAAATAGAATATACCTTGTAGGAGGCTCAATGCCTGAGAAGGACGATTCAGATAGGCTTTATAACACCTGCTATATATTTGACCGTGATGGAAATAAGATAGGGAAACATCGGAAGATGCATATGTTTGACATAGCTGTTGAGGGAGGACAGAGTTTTATGGAGTCCGCTACCCTTACAGCTGGAAACAAGGTCACAGTGTTTGATACAGAGTTTGGAAGAATAGGGGCCGCAATATGCTATGACTTCAGGTTCCCCGAGCTCTCCAGGCTTATGGCAGATAAGGGGGCTAAGGTAATAATAGTGCCTGCTGCCTTTAATATGACAACAGGCCCTGCCCATTGGGAGCTGCTCTTCAGACAGAGGGCTGTTGACAACCAGGTATTCTCCATAGGTGCCGCTCCTGCCAGGGATTATGAAGCATCCTACATCTCCTACGGTAATTCCATTGCAGCATCTCCCTGGGGGGAAATAATAGGAAGGCTGAATGAGCACGAGAGTGAGCTGCTGCTTGACATAGACCTAAGCATAGTAGACAAGGTACGTCATCAGCTGCCACTTATAAAGCACAGAAGGCTAGATATATACAGCCTCTCTGAAATATGATTTATACAGAAATGGGGTTGATGCATTAGTGCTTACTTAATGCATCAACCCCATTTTTTATATTTCACTTAATAAAAGTTCTCCGTCCTCTCCGCTCTCTGATACATAGCTTGTTATGGTGGTGCCATCCATAAGCCTATAGGTCAGCTGGAGGTTTGGAATTAGCTCTGGAATGTAGGCTGTAATCTCAAGCATTTCCTTGCTGGATAGACGGCTGCGTCTATAAATAATCCTATTTAAAATAAACTCCTCGTAATCACTATCATAATTAACAGAGCTTAGTGTTACATCATAAATGGTTTTATCAGTAGCTATAGCAAAGGTTCTTCCTTCGCTGTCTATATTCAGCTTTATAACGTCATAGCCTGAGGTCTCATAGTCTGATGTAATACTCACAGAGCTTGATTCCTCTGCTCCATAAGCATGCTCCTTAGGAAGCCACTTTTTATCAATATAACTGGACAACTCCTCATAAGGAACAGTAAATTCCATTATTCCTGTTGCATAAGGAGCAATCACATAGGCATTACATATAAAGGTTATGCCATCATCAGAAAAGTACCATGTCCCATCCGCAACAACAGAGGAAATACTATCCTCATAGCCTTGATAAAACTCCTCATGGTACTTACTTTCTGACATTAGCTTAAGCACATATTCATGCAGAAGCTTTTCAAGAGATGGATAATCCCCACTCAGTTCCTCCAGCTTTACCTGACACTGGCTTTCAATATTATAGTTAACTGCCAACCTTTCAGTATTTCCATGAACCCCCATAGTATATCCATACTCTGTTAATACAAAGCATGCGAGTCCTTCGTCCACACGCCGGGGGGATATTTTATAATCTGCCTCATACTTAGCATCAGAACCCATTTCAGAAATTCCATCTATATTAATATTATAGAAAAACTTTAGAAATAAATCAGCTTCCTCCTGCAATGCTTTACCGATGTAGTCAATGGGTTCCTCATCAACAAACACTGAGGCAGTATCATAGTCTATGCTTACAACCTCTTTCCCATTACTATCCGTTATTCCATCATGCTTTTGGTCTATTATGACAGAAACACTTTTACCAGTCTCCTCAGGTTCCTTGACCTCAGGAGTAACAGTAGGAACTATAGTTACAGGGTCATCCTTGTTATTATCATTATTCCCCCTTGATTTACATGCTGCAGCTGATAAAAGCATTGCTGCAATAATTAACAGTGCAACTACTCTCTTCATCTCTTTCCCTCCATAAGTCATGAATATTTATATAAGTTCACTCCATTATGTTGTATTAATTTAGTTCCTCTTAATTAATTTTATCTCCTTATTATAATTTTTGCAAATATGTAAGCCGTCTTTATTAGTATTCTTAATATTGTTAACTGGTTGTTGTGTTTAGTTGACAATCATATGCTGCTATGCTATGTTTATTGTAAACCTAAATATTTTAGGAGGTTTACAATTTAAAATGAAGACAAGGGAACTTACATATATCGGTATCTTCACCTCTCTTATTACAATATGCTCCTGGATATCAATACCTTCTACTGTACCATTTACCCTGCAGACTATGGGTATTTTTCTTACAGTTGGTCTTATAGGCGGTAAACGGGGCTCAATAGCCGTACTTATATATATACTGCTTGGAGCAATAGGCCTGCCTGTTTTTGCCGGATTCACTGGAGGAATAGGTTCATTGTTTGGCAGTGCAGGAGGCTATAAAATTGGTTTTCTAGCTTCAGCATTGGTTATGTGGGCAATATCACATTGCTTTGGTGACAAAACTCCTGTACTTGCCACAAGCATGGCGGCCGGTCTCATAGTATGCTATGCCCTTGGTACTGCGTGGTTCATGATAGTATATACAAGAAATACAGGGACTGTATCATTGTCCACCGTGCTGTCATGGTGCGTTATACCATTCATAATACCTGACATAGTTAAAATAGTAGCAGCTCTCATTTTAACAAAGCGCTTAAAATCTCATATAAATCTTGATTAGACAATAAAAAGTCATCTACAGAGACTCAATCCATATGCCCACTGCACATGTGCTAATTAACACGTGTTTGTATATACGTTCTTAAGCCTACAATATCATCCTAATTTATATACCTATTTGACATTTACATAATAATATACTAAGTTCATCTAGGCCTGATGCTTAAGGGGGTAAAAAAGGATGAGAAAGCTTGGGAAAATTGTATTGGTTATATTAATACTAATCATAGCTTTTGTAATTGCAGACATTATAATTATGCGCTTGAAAGCATCTTTACTCTGACAAAATAGAAATTCTGATAATCAACTATATTAAAATAAGGTGGAGCCTTTATTCAATCGAAATACTCCACCTTAAAACATCATTTTGCTTTCTATTTCAGTTATTTTCTTTTGCAGCGTGTGTTTACATATATAACCTCAATAATTACTGCTGATAATAACACCCCTATAAATACGACTGCAAAAGGCAGCATCTTTTGCTCCTCCATGAATCCATTATCTACTCTATAACCAAGGTATCCCATAACCACAAGCATTGCTGATATAATCATACATAGCACTCCCATAGAGCGGCAGAGCTTTTTCTCGTCATACTCAGCCCTCTCCTCAGGGGTTGCGGTATTATAGCCTGCAACAAGAAAGCTTCCCCTTCCCATTAGCAAGGTTATTCCTGCAGTTAAAAACAACAGTACCAATATACCAATGCAGATGAATACACCCATTTGATTGCCCCCTATAAGCTTGAGATATTTTAGCTCACATTATAGCACAAATAAAATTATTTGTTAATAGGTGCCTCTATCCTTATCATTATTTGATGTGGCTGACATTTCATGGAATTCAGAAATTATTTTTCGGTACATTTTAATTACATTCTTTCTATCCTCTTCAGTTGTAAGTATAATTCTATCAAAGTTATCTATTATGTACTGGCAAACTGATTTATCAAGCTGTGTGTTGCTCATCTGATTTAATATGTTCAAAGTCCTTTCCTTTGGAAAAGGCTCCTTATAGCTGCGCCGACTGCACAAGGCACTAACTATGTCTGCTACCGCCACAATCCGCTGCGGCAGAGTCAATTCTTCACCATGCAGACCATAGGGATAACCTGTTCCATCCAGCTTTTCATGATGACGTATTGCAATCTGGCAAATTTCATCTGAAACTATTCCTTTTATGATATCTTCTGTTTCTTTTACATGAGTTCTCATAATAGCCATCTGCTCATCTGATAACCTTCCGGGATACTCTAATATATCCTCTGAAATTGCAATTTTACCAACATCATGTAATAAAGCACCTAAATATATATTTTCCTGCTGAGATTTGTCTAGTCCAAAGTGGCTGGCAATATTCAAGGCAATTGATACAGTATTTATGGTATGGGTTACGGTAAATTCACTTCGGAAATCAATGGTATATACAATCATTTTCAAAAATTCCATAGCCTCTGAAGCAGAAGTGATAAAGCCGCTGCATCTATCCAAATTGCAATGGAGAAAAGAATTATCCTCAATTCGTTCAAAGAGCCTCCGCTTTTTATAGCATTGCCTGAAAATCCTTACATGTTCCTCATTAAATAAACCTTCTGCATTATGAAGCAGGCTATTTAACTGGGGACTGTCCTCACCATAAGGCCTTACTATATCGATTGTATCGGCCAGGTGGATTAACGCAGCATAATCTCCACATTTTATATGTCTATTTTGTATCTCTTTCCATGAGGCATGATGATATAGCACTGCATCTGCATAGTCTCTTAATGGCGTCATATATTTTAAAAAAAGATACCCATACACCGAGTGATTCCATACACTTTGGGTTTCAAATTCTAACATACGGTCAATTTCATCTGTTTTATATGCACCAATATCATGAAAAGCACTAATCAAAAATAAGGTCTTTATATCCATGTTTAAATTACCTTCATCACATAGCTCACATGCGATAAATGCAACCCTGTCTCCATGTTCAACAAGACGCTCATCTATTTTACATAGGGTATGATATACTGCCCGAACTGCTGCTATTGTGTCCAATTGAGTAAATGTTGCAATACTTGACATGATTATTTTCCATCCTCTGTTTTTGATAAACTCATATACAATTTTACCAAAATATTGTTGTTTTTACCATGGCATAAATATAATATAAATGTAATAATTTGTTACTAAGTCTTTTGTTTATGTCAAATACTAGCAAACCATAAGTTACCTATGTGCCAATAGTCTTTACATAACCAAACCCTTATTAACGGAACTTCCATAAACAATTTAAGCAATAAAAATATTCTCTTGCCCAAAATAACTGTACTTGATACTTTTTAAATACTCCTTGAAAACACTTACAGGCCGTTCTATAGTGACTCCCTTCACAAATCAGAAGGGTGCCTTGCAGATGGGTTTATATTATCTCATTTGAATTTTGTAAACCAGCTCCGGTCTTCCCTTGCTGGGGGTTGTATCTATGTCTATGAGCTCTGCTCCGCCATGCTGCAGCAGCTTCGACAAGATTCTTCTGGCATTTCTCTGAGAAATACCCAGTTCCATTGACAGAGATGAACTAGTAAACACGTTGTTGTGGGTCTTTTCAATAATAGCCTGGATTCTTTTTACATTTAACCTTGAAATGTCATAGCAGTTGCTCATGTGTATGGATAGATTATCGTCATTGGCATTAACAGATAAAGACTTTTCGCTTAGAAGAGGTCCTATAAGGGAATCAGACTCAGTTACAACAAAGGATGCTCCTCCATTACTGTGCCTTGCAATTTTAATTGCCTTCTTTGCATTATCATGAGCCAGGGTAATCGTATAGCCCACGCCCCAGCCTATACTGAATTCTTTAATATTCTGATCCAACAGCTCATGAGAAATCAAGCAGTCGCTGATATCCTTTGTTATGCGGTTAAAGTCCTGATATGTAATGACCATACGAATGGTATCATCTCTTCTGTAAAGCATACAGTATAGTCCATTTCTCCATATAAAAGACGATATTTTGCTTTCAACCAAATCCAAATAGCCTTCTGCTGTTTTTACTATACCGTAGACAGAAAGCATCTGTGAATAGTTACCACTATTTATGCTGTTCACAAGCCTTCTTATACCTGATATTATGGTCGACTTCCCCGCATGGAGATGATAGAACTTTACATCACAAGAGGCAAAATAATCAGACAGTCCAGGAAATCCTGTAATAATAATCTCAACAGGATTCTCTTCGTAGGCTTTAATATATGCGTTTTTTACTGTATAAAAATACTGCTGAAATGCTTTAGTGTCCGCCATAGGCATTACAGTGTCAGCAAAAGATGTAATATCAGGATAAATACAGTGGTTATCCTTGGTCATTATATCCTCATAGCCCAGTTCCTTTTCTGGCTTATCTATAAGCATGTGGGAAAAAGGTGTTCCTGGGTTTTCTGCGCAGGCCTTAAGTATGGTTCTGTAAAAATCTGCCTCGCTGGCAAAAAAGTATTCGTGTGGCTTTTCAATTCTGTACTTGGCAGAAACCAACGCATACAGCAGCCATCCGCTGAAAAGAAAGCCTTCATATTGATTCTTAACTTCAGCGTATACATCAGGCAGAGTCTGTAGTTCTTCAAAAATATAGAGCCTTATGTCCGCATATTTCTTCAGCTCTGGCATTAGCATGCGTATAGTTTCTTCATAAGTTGTACGAGAAGAAAATAAAGCTATCCTGACCATAAGACATCCTCCCTAATAATTTATCCATTTTTCATAATTATACTAAATATTGTCCGTAATTACCATTTAAGGACAATATTTGATATATTATATTTGATTACTCATATAAAACGACATTATAACATAAAAGCAATTGTACGTCTTATTTTGAAGGGAGGACTGTTAATGAATGAATTAAATAAGAAAATACTTCAGGAGGCTAATGACATCACTACTCAGCTTACAGAGTGGAGACATGAACTGCACAAGCATCCCGAGCTGGGTTTTGAGCTGGACTTTACCAGGCAGTATGTTCACGACGAGCTGGTAAAGTTAGGTCTGGATCCCCAGCCCTGTGGAAGGAGCGGCTGGACCGTTGTACTGGGAAGCCCTAAAGGAAAAACCATTATGCTGAGAGCTGATATGGACGCACTTCCATTGATGGAGGACACCGATGTTACTTTTAAGTCAGAACACCCCGGTAAAATGCATGCCTGCGGGCATGATATGCATACTTCAATGCTTCTGGGTGCAGCCAAGCTACTTAAGGAACACGAGGAAGAGTTAGAAGGCTGTGTAAAGCTTATGTTCCAGCCTGCCGAAGAGATTTGTCAGGGTGCAAAGGATATGGTGGATGCAGGTGTTCTTGAAAATCCAAAGGTAGATGCAGCGTCCATGATCCATGTAGCCTCTGGTATGCCTTTCCCCACAGGGCTCCTCATCATTACACCAGGCAAAGGTGGTGCTTCCTCATCAACTGAATTCGAAATAACCGTAAAAGGCAAGGGCGGCCACGGTGCTATGCCAGCTATGTCCATCGACCCAATTACTGCAATTGTTCACATTCATGAAGCTTTACAGGAAATACATGCAAGAGAACTGGACCTGGGCGGTTATCTGACAATCACCGTTTGCCAGATTCATTCAGGTGAGGCTTCAAACATTATTCCTGAAACAGCAACCATGTCAGGAACAATAAGAGCCATGAGTGTTGATGTTCAGGAATGGGCAAAGACACGTATTCAGGAAATCTCAGAAAACATAAGCGCAGCCTTCAGAACACAGGTAGAGGTCCGATATCCAAAATCAATTCCGCCACTTATTGTTGATGACGCAATGTCCGATTCTGCACATACACTTATGAAGGAGCTTCTAGGTGATAGTACAATGCTTATGCCAAAGGATGTCAAGGGTGGAGGCAGTGAGGACTTTGCAGAGATTGCTCTTAAGGTCCCGTCTGTTGCTATGTTTCTTGCTGCAGGAAGCACAAATGACGGATACAATTATCCAGCACATCATCCAAAGGTTAGATTCGATGAGAGAGTTCTGCCAATCGGCACAGCTGCTCATACATATTTTGCAATCCGTTGGTTGCAGGAAAATAAATAGGAGGGATATTTATGACAGGAAAAGATATTGCTAATAGTCCTTTACTCTTTGCACTTATTGCTTTAGGTCTTTTGTCTATCGTTGTGTTTGCACTTATTTGCTTTAAAAAAGCAAAGGCAAAGTGCATTTCCATGGGAATCAGCGCAGAAAGAGTAAATGGTGTTGTTAAGGCAACAATTACGGCATCTTTGATTCCAAGCTTTGCAATTCTTGTTGGATTTTTAATTTTGGCCGCTTCAATGGGTTCTGCATGGCCTTGGTGGAGACTTTCCGTTATAGGTTCTTTATCATATGAAACTATGGCTGCAGACTATACTGTAAAGGGCATGGGAATTGCTTTAGGCAACCTGCTCACAGGCGATGCGAGTTTATTTGCCGGCGTTATGTTCGTCATGACCATTGGCGTATTCTTCGGGCCGCTTATAGTTGGTGCTGTTGGTGAAAAGTATTCCACAGGGCTTATGAAGGCAAAGGAAACAAGCGACTGGGGTACAATTATGACGAGCACCTTCACACTTTCTATTTTTGCAGTATATATTCCGATTATGATTTTCTCAGATCTACCTTCTGCTCTTACAATGATAACAAGCCTTCTTGTAGCTATCATCATTGGTCGTCTGTCTCAGAAGGTTAAGGGCCTCGGAAACTTTGTTATGGCAATATGTATGATCCTTGGAATGCTTTCCGGCGTTCTTTGGGACAAACTTGTTAAGTAGGAAAGGAGGAAAACAACATGAAAAAAAATAATACTGAAAAGCATACTTTTGTAGTTGATCCATTCATTAAATGGGCCCATAAGTACGGAAGAATTTTTATATTCGGTTTCATAGCCTACACACTTTTAATTCCGACTATAATCTGTGTCGTATATGATTGTTTCCCAAGCTTTTCTTCCATCGTTCCCGGTCTTATTTCCATACTCACTATGATGGTTCCAACCAGCATCATGGAAATCGCAACATATACACCTATTCTCGGTTCATCAGCATACCTTACCTTTGCAACAGGAAACCTGATTAACCTTAAGATTCCCTGCGCAATAAACGCACAAAAGGTAGCAGGGGTTGACGGAAATACAACTGAAGGAGATGCCATTGCATTGATTTCTACATGTGTTTCTTCCATAGTAACAATCATTGTACTGGCAGCAGGTCTTGTGCTGGTTATTCCTCTCCAGGGCTTCCTGAGCAGTCCAACCTTCCAGATAGCAAGCAATTACTTGCTTCCAGCCCTCTTTGGTGCACTTGTTTTAGGATTCATCGGCGGTAGCGGAGGTGGGACAATTATCAAAAACAAGCTGCTTTGCACAATTCCTGCAGTAGTTCTGGTATCCGTTCTTTCTATCCTGGGAATAGCAGGTGCTGGAATGGCAGGCCTGTTTGTAGTGGTTGCAATCCCTCTTAGTATTCTCACAGCAAGAATTCTTTGGAAGAAAGGTGTTATCCGATTAGAAAAAATTCAGCCAAAGGATTAGGCTTCTGAAAGAAATAAATACATAATTTTTATAAATATACGAAAAAATAAAACGGAGTGTGTAAGTGTACGTTACCTTCACGCTCCGTTTTCGTAATATGAGAAATAAAAAGA
>JAEZLD010000153.1 GCA_023415335.1 Bacillota bacterium
GGTTATGAGCTTGTAGAGTGGAGAAGGAGGGGCTGCTCCCCTGAGGAGTCTGCCGCTGCCATTGCCTTGGAGAATAATTTAAAGTCAATTGCCTTTGAGGAGGACTATATAACCTACATCAGATACAAAGATTTGAGAAATGGCTGTTCAGCAGAGCTTGTTCCCACAATCAATATAATAGAGGATCTAAGATCCATAAAGAGTGAAAAGGAGCTGTACTATCAGAGGGCAGCATGTGATATTTCCTGCAGGGCATTTGAAAAGATAATACAGGATATAAGGGTTGGCATAACTGAAAAGGAGCTTGCAGCACTCCTTAGCTACTATATGGTTATAGAGGGTGCGGATACTCAGCCCTATGGCAACATACTTATATCTGGTGTAAGGACATCCCTACTACATGGAAAACCTTCTAGCAAAGCCATTGAGTATGGAGATTTTGTGCTGATGGACTATGGTTGTCAGTATAACGGATACATGTCTGATATGACAAGGACTGTTGTGGTAGGTAAGGCCTCAGCAAAGCAGCGTGAGGTGTACGACCTAGAATACAGGATGGTTCAGGAGAGCTTAAAGGCTATAAAGGAAGGAGTAAGAGTTAAGGATGTATATGCTGCATCCATAATGCCGATTGAGGGAACAGAGTACTTTGAGTACCACTACCATGGAATAGGTCATGGAATAGGGCTGTTTGTCCATGAAATTCCGTTCATAGGTCCAAGGCATGAATATGTGCTGAAGGAAAACCAGGTTGTCACAATTGAGCCTGGAATATATATACCAGGCTGGGGCGGAGTACGAATAGAGGACCAGGTTATTATAACAAAGGATGGGTACGAAAACCTTGTATCCGCACCTAAGGAGCTTATAGAGTTATAAGTAGTAAGGGACAGTTCTCAATTTTTTAAAAATTATTGATAATTGTCCCTATGCTTATGCTTTAACAAGTCCGATAAATTATGTATATGAGTTTTAGAGGTGGAAGCATGGATACTAATAATACAATTTTTGCTCTGGATATAGGCACGAGAACTGTTGTTGGCGTCTTTGGATGCCTTGAGGATAACTGTTTTACAATATTAGATTGGGAGATAATGGAGCAGAAAAGCCGTGCGATGAAGGATGGCCAGGTGCATAACATAGATGATGTGGCAAAAACTGTGTTACAGGTTAAAGAGAGGCTTGAGGAAAGGCTTGGCATTAAGCTTGAAAACGTAGCGATTGCTGCAGCAGGAAGAGTGCTGAAAACTAAAAATATACATATTGAAAAGCTATCAGATCCAAAGCTGGAGGTCACTCGCGAGAATATAGAAGAGCTTGAACTGGAAGGAATAAAGCAGGGCCAACAGGAGCTTGACAAGGAGCAGCTTATGGGTGAGGAGGCTGAGATATACTACTGCGTAGGATATAGTGTCAAAGAATGCTATGTAAATGGATATGTCATATCAGAGCTTTTAGGACAAAAGGGGAGAAGCATTGGTATGGACATACTTGCAACCTTCCTTCCTAATACTGTTATAGATAGCCTTTATTCTGTTACCTCAAGAGCGGGACTCATGGTTACCAACCTTACACTTGAGCCTATAGCAGCCATAAACGTGGCCATTCCGAAGGAGCTTAGGATGCTTAATCTGGCAATGGTTGATATAGGTGCAGGAACCTCGGACATAGCCCTTACAAAAAATGGAACTGTGGTAGCTTATTCTATGGTTCCGGTTGCAGGTGATGAGATAACTGAGGAGATATGCCAGTCGTGTCTGGTAGACTTTGCAACAGGAGAGAAAATCAAGCTGGCATATGGCACCGGAAAAAAAGAGATTAAGTACAAGGATATAATGGGAATGAAACAGGTGAAAAAGCCTGAGGATATAAGGAGTATAATACAAACACCTATGAACACCCTGGCAGATGGAATATCAAATGCCATACTACAGTTTAATGGAAAATGTCCCAACGCTGTATTCCTTGTTGGGGGAGGCAGCAGGATACAAGGACTTACGGATATGATTGCAGACAGGCTGGATATACCCCGTGAACGGGTGGCAGTAAAGCGCAGGGAGGATGTTCAGGGAATAAAGCTTAAATTTAATGGAAAGGCGCTGACCGGACCAGAGGCGGTAACACCCTTGGGAATAGGTATAACAGCCTTGAGAAATAAAGACAGGGATTTTATGTATGTTATGGTAAATGATAAGAGAATCAAGCTGTATAGCTCGCAGGCAATCACCGCAGGAGATGCTATTGCTATGGCTGGGATAAAGCCGCAGGAGCTTTTAGGACGCAGGGGAGATTCAATAAGCTTCAAGCTTAATAATGAGTCAAGATTTGTTCAGGGAGAACCAGGAATACCAGGCACAATAATTATAAACGGTGAAAAGTCAAGCCTAATGACACCTATCAGAGCAAAGGACTTAATTACTATCATACCAGGGGGCAGAGGAGAAGAAGGAAAGGTAAGTATAGAGGATATAAGGGAATACTACTCCGGAAAGATTGTAGAAATACGTGTAAACGGACAGCAGGTAGGAGATGGGTATATTGTGAAGAATGGAGATAATGTAGTCGTCAGGGAAGTAGTGATAGAAGCAGAGAAAACACAGGAGAAGGAAATAAACAGGGCTATAGAGCCTCCTAAAATGAAGATTATTGTTAACGGACGGCAGCTTGAGATGGAGGAAAGCATTCAGGGAAACATATTTGTTGATATATTTAAGTATGTAGATATAGACCCTTCTGCAATTGCAGTAGACGGTAAAATAGAGCTGACTCTTAACGGGAGGCCTGTTGCTTATACAGACCCTATAAAGGAGGGGGATGTGATAGAGATACAGCCAGGCAGGAGGCCAGCAGGAGGCCAGGGACAGTTCTCAATAAATTAAAACAAGGGGCATCTCAATTATCTAAATGATTGAGATGCCCCTGTTCTGTTTCTGTTGGTTAAATTGTTTGAGAACTGTCCCTGCCTGTTTCCCTATCTCTGGAGAATATGTGCCGTTTTTCAACCAGCCTTGCAATCATCATGGAGCAAACAGTATTTCCAGTGGAATTGAGAAGTGTTGCAGGTGCATCTATTATGGTGCTTATTACCGCAATTATGGGCAGTATTGACGGTGATAAGCCATACATGCTAATTATAAGGGTCTCTCCAAGCATTCCCCCATTTGGAATGGCTCCCATAACTGCTCCAACGAGGAAGGATACTGCCAGTATACCTATTATGGCCTTTGGTGTACCTATGTTCCATCCAAACAAGCCATATATGAACACAAGCTTCATTACTCCGCCAAATACAGAGCCATCTTTGTGAATATTTGCTCCCAGTGGAAGCACTGTTTCTGCTATATCGTGGGGTACACCCATTTTCTTTGAGTATTCAATATTTACTGGAATGCATGCCGCACTTGAGCAGGTTGCCAGTGCAGTAACGGATGGAGCTACAGCATTTCTCCAGAAGCTCGTTATGCCTTTTTTTCCTCCTGAGATGAAGGCATAAAGAGTAAAGAATCCAAAGTAATATATTATACTAAGCCCTGCATAAAGCAGGAAAACCTTAAGATAGCCCTCCAGAATCTGAGTTCCAAGCTGGCCTATCATGGATGCAAAATAGCAGGCCAGACCGATCGGTGCATAATACATCACAATGTTTACCAGCTTCATCACAACTTCAGTGCCTGAGGATAGAAGACTTGCAAGGGGCTTGCCTTTATCTCCTACCAATGCAGTTGATATTCCAAGCAGAACGGAGAAAACGATAAGCTGCAGCATGTTACTTCTTGAAAGTATGGATGCAAAGTCAGGTACAGTTATGGCTGATACAATGCTACTAAGAAAGGAAGGGTTGGAAGTAGTTTCTGTTGTCTCTGACATAAGTGACTTAAAGGTGGACATATCTAATCCCTTTGTAGGGTCAAATATGAATGCACCAAGGAGACCAATTGCAGCTGACAGCAGTGCAGTTGCAATGAAAACACAAAGAGCACTTCCTATGATTTTTCCAAGGCGCTTCATTTCCTTCATGTTTGCAATGGATGAGGATACGCTGAAGAAAACCAGCGGAACTATAACCGTGAACATTATATTTACAAATAAAGTTCCTAAGGGTTCTACTACTGATGCTTTGGGACCTATGATTGCACCAGCAATGCCTCCTACTATAACTGATCCTAAAAGGAGCATGGAGGACTTATAGGACTTAAAAAATGATTTCATATTATCACTCCTAGTTAATAAAATTAATATAGTGTATATGGATAAGCATTGATTACAATTTTATCCACCTCCTATTTATATTATATCCATATATTTTACAATATGAATAGCTAAAAATGTTATAAATATTGCAAATAGTGCTATAATTATAGTAGAGTTATTACATATATTTATCAAAACTGAGGGTGATGTTGAATGATACCTGGAAATGTTATTAAAAGAGGATACCTTAAAGAGGATTTTCACATCTTTCATATTAAGGACAAGAAAGCATTAGAGTTTCAATATCATAGCCATGACTTCCATAAGATAGTCGTGCTTATATCAGGAAATGTTACATATCATATTGAGGAAAAGGCATACATGCTTCAGCCAGGGGATATGCTTCTCGTGGGGAGCACGGAAATACATAAGCCCAAGATTGACCCTAACAGTGTGTATGAGAGATATGTACTGTGGGTATATCCAGAATTTCTTGAAAGAAATAATACTGGAGAAACCAATTTACTCCAGTGTTTTCATAAAGCTAAGGATAGTCAGCAGCATCTTATAAGACAGAGCACCAGCAATGGTGAGGCTATAATTGGGCTTTTGGATAGGATGGAGAAGGCAGTGTCCTCAAATGAATACGGAGATGATATATTAGCTAGGACGACTTTTATTCAGCTTATGGTCATAATAAACAGGCTTTATGCTAAGGCAGGAAATGAGAAGACAGTGAACTGCTATCATGAGACAATAAGTGAAATTATAAGCTTTATAAATAATAACATTCGTGAGGAGCTTTCAATAGATAGTATTTCAGCTGCTTTCTTTATGAGCAGATATGCACTTATGCATAAATTTAAACAGGAAACAGGAAGTACAGTTTATGATTATATTATAAGAAAGAGGCTGGCAATGGCTAGAACACTGATTAGAAGAGGAGGTCCAATCACCCGGATATCCCAGGAGTGTGGTTTTAGAGATTATTCAAGCTTTGAAAGGGCATTTAAGAAAAATTTTGGAATAACCCCGAGAGAATATAGCAAAAGCAGCCAGATGGAGTTTTTTGACATATAGGAGAGACTAGGGGCAGTTCTCAATAATTTAAAAAGTGATGTAGTTATGAGGAATATGTAAGAAAATGAATGAATGAGTGGGTCATTAATTAAAGCCTTATGTTGTACTGCTCAAATTTTTGCTCAGATCAGTAAGCTTGTCCACATATAAATATCTTTTTTAAAATGCTAGCAGTTATTTTCCAAATTACTAGGCTAAGGATTTGGAATTATGCCTTTTTATATTCAATAAAGTCCTGCATAATGCATTTATAACGCTCGTCAGTATTTGCTAGCTTATTGCCTACTCTGACTAAGGCTGATACCCGGCTGAGAGTGAGCCTCCCCAAAATTTCGCATATTTGTTTATAGCTAAAATCGCAATAATATCTCATGAGCAGTACACATAAGGCACGACTTTCAGTAGCGTTGCGGTTATACTTCCACTTGAGAATAACCCTGTCTATATGGGTATACCCTACGATAAATTCCATTATATCCTCTGGATTAAAGCTTCTAACAAGTACAGACCGTTCACTTCGGTACTCACTTTTTTCGTCCTTAAAATCGAAATGGTCTTTCATATAGTCATCATCACATATTTTAACAAAATTATAGTAGTTTTCTCTGGCACGCTTTACATTTCCACTGAAAAATCCCAGGACAAAGCTCTTATCGACAATGCCATAAGGGTCTCCCGCAAGTCCTAGATACATTCCCAGAGTGCAATACGGGTATTTTTGAGGGCTGCGCTTATAACCTTTAATGTCAGTGGGATTGTTATGGATGTATGCAGATAAGGTGAACAGATAGTCTTGACTATCTACTACTTTGCTTTTAAACCTGTCCTTAAACAAATGGCCTTCTCTATGATGCTTACGGTTAAAATATTGTGCATACAGCTGGTTTATTTCATGCATAAATTTGGATACATCGGCGCCGTTAGCATCCACCATAAGATGAACGTGATTGTCCATGAGGCAGTAGGCATATACCTTAAAACCATGTGTACGCTGGCTGTACTGAATGAAGAATAAAAATTTTTCCTTATCATCGTCATCCTTAAATAAGAGAGTATCGCTGATGCTTTTGTCCATAATGTGATAGATGAATGAGGGCTCTTTAACTCTTCTATGTCTCGGCATAATATATTCTCCTTGATTAGTTGATATGGAGATTATATCCATCAAGAGCTTGGCTAATACCCAGGAAAAGCGTCAGCTGAAAAAAAACTTTAGTTAAATAAAATGAGAACTGTCCCTGATGCCCCTTTATCTTTTTGTGCGTTTTAGGTACAATATTATGTGCATTTGTTTTTTTGAAGGTATTCGGTGTGATGGTGGGAGGTGTGATATGCCAGCAAAAAACCACGTAGATTATAAAAGTGAGCTTAAGCATTTGAACTATACCCTGGGCTTTGTGGAGGATAGTCTAGCAAAATCCATTGGGGATAAGGCAAGGGTGGATGAGGCTCTGGCTAAGAGCAGAAAGAACCTGGGCTCTGATGACGGAAACAGCCAGGAGTATATTGACCTAATGATCAATAGTGTATTTGAGGACAGCCTGGCACTTAAGGTAAGGGGTCTGGAGGAGGCTATAAGCAAGCCTTACTTTGCCAGGGTTGACTTCACGGAAAGCGGCAAGGAAGAAACTGAAAAGCTTTACATAGGAAAAATGTCCTTAATGAAGGATGATAAGGAAATGGTCATCGTTGACTGGAGAGCACCAGTTGCTAACCTTTATTATGAGTCAAGGCTTGGAAAGGCCAGCTACATGTGTCCTCAGGGAAGGATGGAAGGTAAGATGTCCTTGAAGAGGCAGTTTACTATAAACGAGGGTGAGCTGCAAGAGATATTTGATATAGACATAACCACTAATGATGAGTTCCTCCAGTCCTTTCTTGGAGCCAATGCGGATAACAGGCTAAAGGATATAGTCTCCACCATACAGGTAGAACAGAACAGGGTAATAAGAGCTCCCATGTGGAAGCCCCTTGTGGTACAGGGAGCTGCAGGCAGTGGAAAGACCACAATCGCCCTCCATAGGATAGCATACTTAATATACACCTATGATAAGGAGTTCTACCCTGAGAACTTCATGATACTGGCACCTAGCAGGCTATTCTTAAACTATATTTCAGAGGTGCTGCCAGAACTCGGTGTTGAGAAGGTTAAGCAGACCACCTTCGAGGACTTTGCCATGGAGATAATAGGCAAGAGGTATAAGATTGTGGATCCTGGTCAAAAGCTGACAGATTTTGTGGATAACACGGCAACTTTAGAGGACATAAAGAGAAATGAGCTTGTAAAGAAGGAGTCGGAGTTTAAATCCTCCATGATGTTTAAGGAGGTCCTGGAGGAATATGCTAGGATTATTGAAAAATCCTTCATCCCAAAGAAGAACTTCGGTATATTAAGCTTCACTCTGTTCGAGTATGATGAGATAAACAATCTTTTCCTTAAGGAATATAAGCATCTTCCAATGATGAAGAGGCTGCAGGAGATAAAAAAGCACCTGACCAATAGGCTGAGGCAGAGGAAGGACTACATGGTAGATAAGCTACAAGGGGACTGTGACAGGCGTATAAAGCAGCTGAAGGAAACCATGGAGGATTGTCCTGAAAGGCACAGGCTCATTGTGGAGGCCATAGATACAAAAAATGAGAATATGGCAAAGCTGTCGATGCTGTATAAAAAAGCAGTAGGGGATTACATTAATAGCATATCTAAGGTAGATACATTAAAGTACTACGGAGAGCTTATGGGAAATTCTACCCTGCTGAGGGAGCTTACTCATAACAGTATAGACGAGGAGACCCTTCAGTTTATAGTAAAATACACAACGGGCATACTCACGTCAGGAAATGTTGAGATAGAGGATCTGGCACCACTTATGTATCTGAAGCACCTTATATACGGCCTTAATGAAAAGATTCCTGTCCGCCACATTGTTGTGGATGAGGCTCAGGACTTTAGCGTGTTCCAGTTCTATGTGCTGAAGAATATTGTAAAGGACAGCTCCTTTACAATACTTGGAGATATAGCCCAGGGCATACACTCCTATAGAGGCACCAGAAGCTGGAAGCATATGATGGAAAATGTATTCCCAGATGGACAGTGCCAATATCTTAATCTGGAGCAGAGCTATAGAACCACCATTGAGATAATGGAGGGCGCCAACAAGGTAATAGAACACCTCCATGATGACAGTATAGTCCCAGGTAAGCCTGTCATGAGGTATGGCCAGCCGGTAGAAATAATGAGAATGGAAAGCCGTGAGGAGATAGCCAAGGATATACTGGCTAAGGTTAAGCAGCAGAAGAAGGACGGCTATAAGACGGCGGCGGTTATATGCAAGACCATGCAGGAGTGCAGGGCGATGGCAGAGGTGTTGAGGAAGAGTAATGAAGGCTTTTCGGTTATTACAGGCAAGGAGAAGGAATACAACGGAGGAAGGGTAATCGTGCCATCATATCTGGCTAAAGGCTTGGAGTTTGACTCGGTGTTTATTGCAGATGCTGACAAGAGCAGCTATACAGGCAGCGAGCTGGACGTAAAGCTGCTTTACGTGGCTATGACAAGGCCCCTTCATATGCTGTATATGTACCATGTAGGAGAGAAAACACCTTTAATAGATGGTGTGTAAAAATCAAGAGTAATTCACTTCGTAATAAATGGCAATCCAAAGAAGAGTAATTGGATTGCCATTTTGTTATCTGATATTTAAAACAATTGAGAACTGTCCCTGGCTGGTTCCTGGCTGGTTTAGAACCCGCACTCCTCATTAACAATACATAATGTCATTCTATTACTATCTGGCTGCCCTTCAATTATTGAGAGGCTGTTGCACACTCTTTCCTTTGATACACAATCAACACATCCATTTAATGCTACACATGGAGGATTAAAACCTGCTCGTTTTGCATTTAAAGGACAAGATATATTTTTAACTCTTTTTATCGCTTCATCTAGTGTAGCTACAATTTTGTTCTTTCCAACTACAATTATTACTTTATCAGGCCCATAAGAAATTGCGGCCACACGATTGCCACTATGGTCTACATTAACAATTCGCCCGTCAATGGATACAGCATTTGAACCAGTAATATACCAATCTGCAATTAGTGCATTTTTTTTGAGAACCCTGCATTCGTCTCTATCTTTTGCGAGCTCTTTATCGTATACAATATTACCTCTCTGTGCAAGAGCACTTGTGAGGTTTATCTTTTGAAGTGTAATGGAGTGTCCAATACCGACAGTACATTTAGAAGGTAGGGTATCTAATATGTATGACTTAACTTCTTCCAAGGTTTCAAAATACTCTACAGTGATATCCCTTAATTTAAAGTTTTCTTTCAATTCGCGAATGCTTTGAATATTCACTTCGCCGTTAATCCTTTCGCTATCATAATTATTGACATAATACTGTCTATCTGCATTATAGCAATAATTGAGATCGTATCCAATATAAGAAATATGTTTCTAAAATATATCATCCTATCCTAATGGGAGAGATATAACAAGTACGTTTATTTAAAAGCATTATGGGGAGTAGAATTAAACTTTAGTTAAAACAATTGAGAACCGTCCCTGGGTTGTCCCTGACTGCCTTATGGTCTTGGGTTGGACTGCTTTTGATTTTAAATTGTTGAGAACTGTCCCTGATACTCCTCAAAAGATTGAGAACTGTCCCTGGTACTTTTAAATTGGGAGGGTTAAGTATATAATTAAAGAAGTTAGTTAAAATGGGGGTGTTATTATGAAGGGGGGTATTATTAGGGATATAAAGCTTGCAGAATCAGGACACAGGAAGATTGAATGGGTAAAGGGGCACAGGCCAATCTGTATGGGATGGTATAAACAGGACCACCAACCTTATAGTTGCCGGCTAGGATGTGGTTGTAATAGGCTATGGCTAGTGTGGTAAGGGTGTTGCAAACAAGGCTAAGGGGCTTGGAGCTAATGTAATAGTATGCGAGGTTGACCCTATAAAGGCAATAGAGGCCCACATGGATGGCTTTATGGTAATGCCATCTCTTGAGGCTGCAAAGATAGGTGACTTTTTCGTATGCGTAACAGGGGATATGAAGGTGCTGCACAGGGAGCATTTCAAGGTTATGAGGGATGGAGCTATTCTTGCCAATGCAGGCTACTTTGATGTGGAAATATGGAAGCCTGACCTTGAGGATCTGTGTGTAGAGAGCAGAATTATGAGAAATAATATAACTGGGTATGTTATGCCTGATGGGCGTATACTGAACCTTTTGGCAGAGGAAAGGCTGGTTAACCTGGCTGCTGGGGACGGACATCCTCCCGAGATAATGGACATGAGCTTTGCAATACAGGCCCTGGGGGCAAGGTATATAAACGAAAATGCCGGGAAGCTTGTTAATAAGGTGTATAACCTTCCTGAGGCTGTGGATAAAAGGGTAGCCAACATGAAGCTTCAAGGCATGGGAATAGAAATAGATAAGCTCACCTGTGAGCAGGAGAAATATTTAAAAAGCTGGGGTGAATAATTTGAGTATACTGCTGAAAAATGCCTATGTAATAACCATGGATGAGGGCTGCGAAACAAAGGAAAACTGCTGCGTGGGTATTGCTGGTGAATTAATAGATTATGTGGGTGCTTATACGGAGGATATGGAAGGAAAATATGAAAGGGTAATTGACTGCAGGGGCAAAATAGTCATGCCGGGGCTTTTCAACACCCATGGGCATGCTGCTATGACATTGTTCAGAAACTACGCTGATGATATGAGCCTCATGGACTGGCTTTTCAAGAAGGTATGTCCTCTTGAGGACAATCTGGATGGAGAGGGTGTTTACTGGGGTACCCAGCTGGCAACCCTTGAGATGATTAAAAGCGGAACTGTAGGCTTCACCGACATGTATTTTTTTATGGACTCTGCCGCCAGGGCCGTGGAAGAGTCTGGCATGAAGGCGCTGCTTTCAAGGGGCCTTCAGGGCGCAGAGCCAAGCAGGACTGACGTAAGGTTACTTGAGAATCTTGATCTTTATGACAAGTACCATAACGCCTGCGGAGGCAGGATAAGGGTAGGACTAGGACCCCACTCTGTATACACTGCCAGCTTTGACTATTTAAAATGTATCGCAGAGGTAGCAAGGGAAAGGAACATAGCAGTGCAGGTCCATGCCTCTGAAAACGACTCTGAGCTTCAGGGCTGTATGGATAAATACGGCATGTCTCCAGTAAAGCTACTGGATAAGGCCGGGCTGCTTAACCCATCTGCTATAGCTGCCCATTGCGTAAGGGTGGATGAGGAGGACATGGATATACTAAAGACCAGAGGTGTAAATGTAGCGCATAACCCAAGCTCCAACATGAAGCTTGCCAGCGGTATAGCCCCTGTGCAGAGGATGGTGGATAAGGGCATAAACGTATCCTTAGGTACAGATGGTGCCGCCAGCAACAACTGCCTTGACATGTTCAAGGAGATGCGTGAGGCCTCCTATCTTCAGAAGGTAGCTACCTTAGACCCTACTGCCCTTCCTGTGGATACTGTGCTTAGGATGGCAACTGTTAATGGTGCCAGGGCCATGGGCTTTAATAATAGTGGGGCTATAAAGGAAGGTGCAGCTGCGGATGTTATTATAATAAACGCTGATAAGGAATACTATTATCCAAGGCATAATTTGAAAGCAGCACTGGTATATTCCTGCAATTCTACGGATGTTGAAACCTCTATAATAGGTGGAAAAATTGTAATGGAAAACAGGAAGGTTCTAGCCCTTGATGAGCAATTAATATACAGGGAAGTGGAGAATTCTTTCCGAAAGTTAACACATTAATTGAAATATGATGCATAAAATTGTATTGACATTGCAATTGTGTGATATTATACTACAAATAAAGAGGCAAAAGTAAATATATGAGGATGAAGGGTTTGGGAGAGACTGCATATGCAGCGCCGAAGGGGCATGCTAAAACTCTCAGGCAAAAATACCGAATCTGGACCATACTCTGAAAAGCATTTATGCACCAACGGGGCAAACAGGCTTTCATTTGAAAAGGCTGCGAATCTCTCAGGTTAAGTAACGGAGGCAACGAACTGTAGTGATACAGGTATACGTACGCCTCTTTTAGTTTACATTTTTTTGGGAGGGAAATTATGGAAAAGAAAACACCCCTATATGAAGAGCATGTAAAGCTTGGAGGAAAGATTGTACCATTCGGAGGGTATATGCTTCCTGTCCAGTACCCATCAGGAGTTATAGCAGAGCATATGGCCGTACGCACTAAGGCCGGACTGTTTGATGTATCCCATATGGCAGAGCTCTGCCTATCAGGTCGTGATGCAATTTCTAACATTCAGATGATTTGTACCACCGATATTTCAAGTATGGTTGATGGTCAGGTTAAGTATGCAATGATATGCAATGAAAAGGGCGGCATTGTGGATGACCTGGTTATATACCGTTTAAAAGAGGATGACTACATGCTGGTGGTCAATGCAGGAAACCATGAAAAGGATGCAGCATGGATTAAGGAACATCTTACCGGGAACGTGAAGTTTGAGGATAAGACAGAATCCATTGCACAGATTGCACTTCAGGGACCAGAGGCTCATAACATACTTCTTAAGCTTTGTGACGAGAAGGATATCCCTGAGAAGTACTATTACTTTATTGAAAACAGCACTCTTAAGCTGGAGGGTAAGGAGGTTAAGGCCATTGTTTCCCAGACAGGCTATACAGGAGAGCATGGCTATGAAATCTACTGCCCTGCAGAATATGCAGTGGATGTATGGAATGCACTCCTCAAGGCAGGAGAGGAATTCGGACTTATACCATGCGGCTTGGGAGCCAGGGACACCTTAAGACTTGAAGCAGGAATGCCTTTATATGGACATGAGATGAATGATGAGATATCACCAAAGGAGGCAGGGCTTCCGTGCAAGCTTAATGGGAAGGACTTCATAGGCAAACAGGCTATTATAGACCGTGGAGCACCTTCAAGAAAGCGTGCCGGCCTTATGGTTGATGGCAGAGGCATAATACGTGAGCATTGTGCTGTTCTCTCCAAGGACGGAGGAGAAATTGGCTATGTTTCTTCTGGTACCATGGCACCATACGTTGGAAAGTCAGTTGGAATGGCCTACATAGATGTAGATGAAATAGAAATAGGAAAGCATGTTGATGTAGATGTAAGAGGAAGAAAGGTTGATGCCGAGATAGTGAAGATGCCTTTCCATAATCTTATGAGAAAGTAAAGCCACGGGCTGGCACAGCACCAGTGTGATAATATATAGTTTATAAGAGTAGAGGTGGGACGACCACCTCAGAAATAAATATTAAATAATTTAAATAATGAAAATTTGAGGAGGAAAATTATTATGAAATTTGTAAAGGGATTAAAGTATTCAAAAACTCATGAGTGGGTTAAGCTGCTTGAGGATGGGACAGCTTTGGTAGGAATCACAGATTATGCACAGTCAGAGATGGGAGACCTGGTATTTATAAACCTTCCTGAGGTTGGAGATGAAATGAACAAGGAGGAGGCCTTCTGCGACATAGAGTCAGTAAAGGCTGTTTCTGATGTAATGAGCCCACTTACAGGAACAGTTGTAGAAATAAATGAGGAACTTATGGATACACCTGAAGCCCTTAACGAAGATCCATACGGAGCATGGATTGTAAAGGCTGAGAACATTTCTGATACTCATGACCTTATGGATGAGGTAGAATATGAAGCCTTTGTTGGGGAGGAGGTAAAGTAATGGGAACATATGTCCCGTCTACACAGAGCCAGCAGCAGGAAATGCTAAAGACCATTGGAGTAAGCTCTGTAGAGGAGTTTTACAATAATGTGCCCCATAGCATGCTTGTTAAGGGAGGGCTTAACCTTCCTGAGGGCATGAGTGAGCTTGAGGTTCGTGCAGCTGTTACTGAAATTGCAGAAAAGAACAAGGTGTTTAAAACGGTGCTTAGGGGAGCAGGCGCTTACAGGCACTTTATACCAGCAGTTGTAAGGAGCATTACCTCCAGAGAGGAATTATATACAGCCTATACTCCCTATCAGGCTGAAATAAGCCAGGGCTTGCTCCAGTCCATATTCGAATATCAGACCATGATATGCGAGCTTACAGGAATGGACGTGTCCAATGCTTCAGTTTATGATGGAGCCACAGCTGCTGCAGAGTCCATAACAATGTGCAAGGACCGCAGGCGTACCAAGGCATATGTATCTTCCTGTGCAGACCCACAGGTTATAGAGACCATGAAGACCTATTGCTTTGGGTCCAATACAGAGCTTTTCCTTATCCCTGAAAAGGATGGAAGGACTGACATGGAGGCACTTAAAGGAATGCTGGGAAGCGATGCAGCCTGTGTATATATACAGCAGCCTAACTATTATGGACAGATGGAGGAAGCAGCTGCAATTGGGGAGATAGTTCACCAGGCAGGAGCAAAATTCGTAATGGGAGTAAATCCTATTGCCTGTGCCATAATGAAGACTCCTGCAGAGTGCGGTGCCGATATTGCTGTGGGAGAGGGCCAGCCCTTAGGCTTAAGCGTTGCCTTTGGAGGGCCATATCTTGGCTTAATGGCCAGCACCAAGGCTATGGAAAGAAAGCTTCCAGGCCGTATAGTTGGAGAAACAAAGGATTTGGATGGGAAGAGGGGCTATGTGCTTACCTTAACTGCCCGTGAGCAGCATATACGCCGTGAAAAGGCTTCCTCAAACATATGCTCAAACCAGGCACTATGCGTAACCGCAGCAGGAATCTATATGAGTGCTATGGGAGAAAAAGGAATGAGGCAGGCAGCAACCCTCTGCACCTCAAAGGCCCATTATCTGGCTTCGGAGCTTGGGAAGGTAGGACTGCCTCTTAAATATAAGAATGAATTCTTCCATGAATTCGTAACCGAATGCAGCAAGGAAAGGGCGGCTAAAATACTCAAAGCACTAGCGGATAATAACATACTTGGAGGGCTTGAAGTAGAAGGCGGCATACTGTGGTGTGTAACTGAGGTAGTTTCCAAGAAGGAAATGGATAAGGCCATCCAAATAATAAAGGAGGTATGCTGATATGAAGCTGATATTTGAACGAGGCTATAAGGAGCAGCATCTCAGCCTGATGCCTTCCTGTGATGTGCCCGAGTTTTCACTTAAAGAGAAGAGGGAGCGTCCGCTGAACCTTCCTCATGTGTCTGAAAACCAGCTTACAAGACATTATAAGCAGCTTTCAAAAGCTGTGCATGGAGTAAACGATGGATTTTATCCATTAGGCTCCTGCACCATGAAGTACAATCCTAAAATAAACGAGGATATGGCAAATCTTCCTGGATTTGCACAGGTACACCCACTGCAGGATGAAGCAACTGTACAGGGTTCTCTTGAGGCAATGAGCCTTGCTGAAAAGTACCTTTGTGAAATAACAGGAATGGATGTCATGACCCTCCAGAGCGCAGCTGGGGCCCATGGTGAGTTTACAGGTCTTCTGCTTATAAAGGCCTACCACCATGACAGAGGGGACCTGAACAGGACCAAGATAATAGTTCCTGATTCAGCTCATGGTACCAACCCTGCATCATCAGTTATGGCCGGCTTTACAGTGATCAACATCCCATCCGCCAGCGATGGATGTGTGGACGTTGAGGCATTGAAGGCCGCTGTAGGACCTGATACGGCAGGGCTTATGTTAACAAACCCTAACACGGTAGGAATATTTGACAAGAACATTCTTGAAATAACAAGGATTGTACACGAGGCAGGCGGCCTTTGCTACTATGACGGAGCTAACATGAACGCAGTTATGGGAGTAGTAAGGCCTGGAGATATGGGCTTTGATGTAATCCACACCAACCTGCATAAGACCTTCTCAACACCTCACGGAGGCGGAGGACCAGGAAGCGGTCCCGTTGGCTGCAAGGAAATACTTAAGAAGTTCCTTCCAGGACCTGTTGTTGTGGAAAAAGAAGGGGTATATAGTTTAGAGAAGCCTGAAAAGTCCGTTGGCAGAGTTAGGAGCTTCTATGGCAACTTCTTAGTTGTGATAAGAGCCCTTACCTACATTATGACATTAGGAAAAGAGGGTATACCTGAGGCTGCTAAGAATGCAGTGCTTAACGCCAACTACATGATGGCAAGACTGAAGGGGACCTTTGACATGGCATACGATGGTTTCTGCATGCATGAGTTTGTTATGACCCTTGAGAAGCTTCACAATGAAACCGGTGTGTCTGCACTTGATATTTCCAAAGGACTTTTAGACAATGGAATACACCCGCCAACAATGTACTTCCCACTGATTGTGCATGAGGCACTTATGGTGGAGCCTACTGAGACTGAATCCAAGGAAAGCATGGACGAGGCTATAGAGGTATTCCTGAAGCTTCATAGGATGGCCTACGATAATCCTGAGGCATTACATGAAGCTCCTATAACTACTCCTGTACGCCGCTTGGACGAGGTTGGAGCAGCCAGGAATCCTGTCTTAAGGTATGTCCATGAATGATTAACAAGATAAAATACTATACAAGCAGAAGCACTAATCCCCACTACAATCTGGCTGTGGAGCAGTACCTATTGGAAAGCGTACAAGATAACTGCTGCATACTCTACCTGTGGCAGAACCAGAACACGGTAGTCATAGGCAGGAACCAGAATGCCTGGAAGGAGTGCAGGACCACGGAGCTTGAAGAGGATGGAGGGGTGTTAGCACGGCGTCTTTCAGGAGGAGGCGCCGTGTACCATGACCTGGGGAACCTTAACTTCACCTTTTTAGTTCCTACAGCTGATTATGACTTAGACAGGCAGCTTGGGGTAATAATGGAAGGCAGCAGATTGCTTGGAATAAGCACTGAAAGATCAGGGAGAAACGACCTGCTTGCAGATGGAAGGAAGTTCTCAGGCAATGCTTTTTATGAGCAGGGAGATAAAGCTTACCATCATGGAACGCTACTTGTGGATGTGGATATGAATAAGCTTTCCAAATACCTGAAGCCATCCAGAGCAAAGCTTGCCTCAAAAGGAGTGGACTCTGTTCGAGCCAGGGTTGTAAACCTGAAGGAACTTAAGGGAGACATTACAACAGAAAAGGTGAAAGTGTCCATGATAGAGGCCTTCCGGAAGGTATACGGTGTTCCAATGGATGAGGTTTCAGAGGATATACTTGACAAATTAAGGATAGAGGAGCTTTACAACAGAAACTCCAGCTGGGAGTGGAATTATGGAAAAAAGCTTCCCTTCTCATTCCAGTGCAGCGAAAGGTTTAAATGGGGAGAGATTACTCTCCAGCTGCAGGCAGATGAGGGAATTATAAATGCTGCAGGAGTTTATTCTGATGCTATGGAATGGGCCTTTGCAGAAGAGCTTAAGAATCAGCTTATAGGAAAAAGGTTTTCTTCAGGTTCCATGAGGGAAGCTGCAGAGGCTTTAGACTGCATACAAGAGGTCCGTGAGGACATTATTACAATGATAATGAAACAGGAGATATAATATTATGAAGGATTATGAGCTTATTGTTATAGGTGCAGGTCCTGGAGGCTATGTAGCCGCTATAAGGGCATCACAGCTTGGTATTAAGACAGCTGTTATAGAAAAGCAGGATGTAGGCGGTACCTGCCTTAACAGGGGCTGTGTTCCTACCAAGGCACTGCTTCATTCTGCAGAGCTGGCAAATGAGATAAAGGAAGCAGGAGCCTTCGGTGTTAATGTGCAGGGAGTTTCCCTTGATTTTGGAGTCATGCATGAAAGGAAGCAGGAGGTAGTTGAAAAGCTGCGCTCAGGAATAGAACAGCTGCTTAAGGCCAATAAAATAGATCTTATAAGAGGACAAGCATCCATTTTAGGAGAGGGGAGCGTAAAGGTATATGCAGAAGGGGGAGAAAAGACCCTCTCCTGTGACAGAATACTTATTGCAACTGGCTCCAAGCCATCTGTTCCACCTATACCGGGGCTTAACCTTCCGGGGGTTGTTACATCAGATGAGATACTTAAGGAAAGCAGCCATGCATACAAGTCCCTTGTTATAATAGGGGGAGGAGTTATAGGCATGGAGTTTGCAACCTTTTATAATGCCATAGGCTGCCAGGTTACAGTTGTTGAGGCAATGGACAGGATAATCCCTACTATGGACAAAGAAATTGCCCAGAACCTAGGAATGATTCTTAGGAAAAAGGGAGTAAAAATAAATGCAGGCTGCAGGGTGGAGAAGGTAGAGAAAAACGAGACCGATGGAACCCTTAGGGTAGAATATACTGCCAAGGGAAAATCAGAGTACGCGGAAGCTGAGGCAGTATTGGTTGCCATAGGTCGCAAGCCTAATACGGACAATCTTTTCTCAGATGGTGTCCAGGTAGACATGGAAAGAGGAAGAATAATTGTAAATGATAAATTTGAAACCAGTGTAAAAAAAGTGTATGCTATAGGTGATGTGTCCTCCAAGATACAGCTTGCACATATAGCCTCTGCACAGGGTGCTGCTGCAGTGGAGCTGATGGCAGGCAAGGCTGCAGACCATGATTTGAACGCCGTGCCTGGCTGCATATATACAAGCCCTGAAATAGCATCTGTTGGCATGACTGCCGATGAGGCAAAGGAAGCCGGCAGGGCTGTTAAGACCGGAAAGTTCGTAATGCTTTCAAACTGCAGAACTATGATTAAAGATGGGGATAGAGGATTTATAAAGGTGGTTGCGGATGAGAAAACAGGAGAGGTCCTGGGTGCCCAGCTTATGTGTGAAAGGGCCACTGATATGGTCTCTGAGCTGACCACAGCCGTTGTAAATAAGCTGACCGTTGAGCAGATGCTTAAGGTAATGCGTCCTCATCCAACCTTCAACGAGGCTGTAAGTGAGGCCTTTGAGGATATGCAGGGGGAAGCTATACATACTGCCCCAAGAAGAAAATAAATTTGCGGACAGGTCGACCCACTAATGTGGGAAGTTATGGAGAAAACTTAATATATCATATTTGTACTATTAACTGCACTAAATGTATCTTGGGAAAAATATATAAAGAAGGTGTATTATATGATCAAGGAAACGATGGAATTCATTAAGGTAATGGATCCTGAGGTTGGACAGTCCATACAGGAGGAGCTGGACCGTCAGAGAAGAAACATTGAGCTTATAGCTTCTGAAAACGTGGTTAGTGAAGCTGTAATGACTACAATGGGCTGCTGCCTGACCAACAAGTACGCTGAAGGATATCCTGGAAAGCGCTACTATGGAGGCTGCGAAAAGGTAGATGTAACCGAGAACATAGCAAGGGAGCGTGCCTGCAAGCTGTTCGGTGCCGATCATGCCAATGTGCAGCCACACAGCGGAGCTAATGCCAATCTGGCAGCGTTCTTCGCACTGGTTAACCCTGGGGACACTGTTATGGGTATGAACCTTGCCCATGGGGGACATCTTTCCCATGGAAGCCCGGTAAATATATCCGGTAAGTATTTTAACATAGTTCCATACAGCCTCAACGATGAAACCGAGATGCTGGACTATGATGCAATATACAAAACTGCACAGGAGTGCAAGCCAAAGCTTATAGTAGCAGGTGCTTCTGCATATCCAAGGGCAATTGACTTTGCAAAGTTCAGAGAGATTGCTGACAGCGTTGGAGCATATCTGATGGTTGATATGGCCCACATTGCAGGACTTGTAGCTGCAGGACTTCACCAAAGTCCAGTACCTTATGCGGATGTGGTTACCTCTACTACCCACAAGACCTTAAGGGGACCTAGAGGAGGACTTATACTCTGCAAGGAGGAGCTTGCAAAGCAGGTAGACAAGGCAATATTCCCTGGAACTCAGGGAGGACCTCTCATGCATATAATAGCTGCTAAGGCAGTATGCTTCCGGGAGGCCATGATGCCTGAGTTTAAGGCCTACCAGCAGCAGGTTATAAATAATGCTTCAGTACTGGCAGAAAGCCTTGTTAATCAGGGTTTCCGCCTCGTATCAGGAGGAACTGACAACCATCTCATGCTGGTTGATGTAAGGAACTTTGGAAT
>JAEZLD010000181.1 GCA_023415335.1 Bacillota bacterium
GATCCCTGTAACGATACCGAAAGGGACCTTATGCTGAAGCTTGCCAAGTTCAACGAAGCAGTAGAGGCAGCCTTAGTAGAGAGGGCACCAAACAAGATATGCGAATATATATATGACCTGTCCAACCTATTTAACAAGTTCTACCACGAAAACAGGATTATATCCGAAGAAAATGCTGAAAGGAAAATGTCCTGGCTTAACCTTATTACCCTGACCAAGAACGTGCTGGAAAAAGCCCTAGACCTGCTTGGAATAGAGGCACCAGATAAAATGTAATAATACCCGGCCTGAAGGAGTTGCAGATCCTTCAGGCCTTTTCTTTTCAATTATCACCCTTCAACTAATAATATATTTTGCTTATACAATGCAAGGCTTACGCCCTCGCTTAATATTATATAGGGGGGGAGATATATATGGCATCTGAACTGCAGCTACTTCAAGAAGAAGAAATAGGAGGCTTCGCATCTCTAATAGCCAGCCTTCTGCTTATTTTTTCATCACTTCGAGGGCAGGAGTATATCTATTATAAAGAGGAGGACATTACCCCTCCCAACAGGCCTCCATCCTCGGGAGAGCTTGCCTTGGATTCCTCCCTGGTATTCATACTTGTTGCTTATATATTTACAGCCACCTCCTACACCAGATATGACCAGCGGAGAAACAATATCCCCGAAGGCCAGGGTAAAGAATATGCCTTCCCCGAAGGAGTAGTGTTCATCGGCTCCCTGATTATACTGATAGGCTATATAATACTAGCCGAGGGGACGAAGCTGGAGATAGACCGCGACCAACCGGTAGTGATATAGGGACAGTTCTCAACCTTTCCCTCTTCTCCTCCAATTTATCCAAGCTGGGGACATGGGGACAGTTCTCAACTTTTTCTTCCCTCCAATCAATTCAGGTTTGATGTTAATTAGATTTACATAACATTTTGTTCCGTTAATGTAACTACTACATTGCCTGCCTAAGAACTAAATGGAATAATTTCAATTATTGTTAGAATAGCCTTTTCCTATATTCATGCAGCAAAATCTTAATGTTCGCATATGAAGAAGGGAGTAATTGATTTGGTTATAAATGTACTTATTATTATAGGAGGAATCCTGCTTATAACCTTTAACTTCTGGTATCGCTTGAAGTTAAAGAAGCTTAAAAGAAGGTCATGTGGACCTCATGATGAGGCTGAAGTTAAGGATGAGGAAATATCTGAAATGAAGAAAATGCTATATTTAAACTTTAGCATTGCAATTATTACAGTAACACTGACCATCATACAGCTAGTAAAGCTGTTTTAAAAGTTGATTTTTTTAATTATATAGAAAGACGGATAGTATAGGATTACTTCCCAAACTATCCGTCCTTTTCTTTTATTACTTTGGCAAATCCGGCTTAAACACGAATACCTTCTGGCACCAGAAGCTGAATGTAAATATGGTGATTTCCGTAAGTATCTTTGCAAAGAAGAGAGGTATTCCTATTACCTTATTATATACAAGGAGCACTCCGTAGTTCAAAAGCATCACTACAACTACCAGAAGGAAGTACCTGGTCATGGAACGTCCCTTTGGAATGTGCCGTCCTCCAGGAAAAACAAACAGCCTGTTCATAGTGTAATTATAAATAGAACTACATACCCTGGCTCCAAGCACTGCTAAAAACAAGTTTTGTGTAAAGATCTGAAGAACCATTAGTAAAAAGAAATCAAGAATCCCAGCCGTTATAGATGACATACAGTATTTTATTATTGGCAGGTATACCTTGATTGAATCCTTGAGTGTATTAAAGTGAGAGGACTTGTTTTTCTCAAGGTAAACCGTGCTTATAGGCACTTCAATGAATCCATAGCCTTCAGATGCAGCTTGAAGCAACATATTCATTTCGTACTCATACCTATCCCCGTCAATTCTACACAACCAAGGAAGCATTTCAAAAGAAAAACCCCGCAGTCCTGTTTGTGTATCATACAGCTTAGACCCACTGGCGGTATCAAAAACCATCCTTGTTATAGTATTTCCTATTCTGCTCCTTAATGGGACATTGTGTATAAACTTTCTGCACCCCATAATTATACAATTCTTATGTAAATCAACAGCCTCACCAATCTTTATTATGTCCTTAGATATATGCTGGCCGTCGCAATCCGCAGTTACAATTGGTTCTTGAAGCTTCTCACGCATTATGTAAGCAAAGCCTGTCTTCAATGCCTTCCCCTTACCCATATTAGTCTCATGTACCAAAACAATACAGCCCTGGTATCTTACATCATCAAATATGTGCTGGTGCTTTTCCCCACTACCATCATCAACAATTATTATCCTGTATTTGCCTGCCGCTTTAAGCTCTTTTATTAGATTTATCAGTTTACCATCTGGTTCATAAGCTGGTATTAGTATGGTCATCCTGCTTTCCCCCATAAAATATTTCGATATAGCTTTGCTTAGCCTTTTGCTCCTAAATTATACTTTTATTTAGTTATATTGTATATGCAAATATTAAAAATTACTTTAATATATCTTTTATTATTCGAAGTATTCTTATGATAATACTTTATTGCCATTGTTTACTTATACTATAAAGGTTTGGAAAGGTTTCTCAGTGGTTTTTACTCATAAGAAATTAACTTCAAGTATAACCTAATATATATATGGCTATAATCTCCATATACTGAATAAGGAGTTGAAAACATGCCAAGAACAAGACGCGTCAAACATTTTGGATTTATTTATCATGTGATGGGAAAAAGCATAGCCGAAGCTCCATTGTTCCAGGATGATCTGGATAAGGATGTGTTTCTTCTAAAGGTAAAAAGTGCTCAAAAGAAGCACGGTTTTAAGCTCTATGGCTACTGTTTAATGGATAACCATGTACACCTGATTGTTGATGCCAATGGTGCAGACATCTCTAAGGTAATGCAGCGCATTAACCAGTGTTATGTTCAGCATTACTATAATGTAAAATACAAACGGGAGGGACATTTGTTCAAGGATAGGTTTAACAGCAAGGTTGTGGACAACATGAACTATCTTTTTACTTTATCTGCATACGTCCATAATAACCCAAGGAAGATAAAGGGCTATGAGAACTGTCCCGAAAAATATAAGTATTCAAGCTTTGCATATTATCTCGGTATCAAACGTGATACATTAGGAATAATAGACAGAGAGTTTATAACAAATTTTTTCGCCGGTAACATTACCCGTGCCCGCAGAAACTATCATAAATTTGTAATGATGTGTAATGATGATGTAATGAAAGCGCATTGTGAATTCCTAGATAAAAAGGGAGATTATAGAAGTGGACGTACTGTACTGAATCGCAGCTTTACTCCTGAGGATATAATGGAGTTCATCAAAAACTACATGAACACGGACAAGGTAATGCTCCAGTGGAAGTATAAGCGCGAGGCTACCAAATCACGTGCAATATGTGTTTTTCTAATAAGATATTATTGTGATTTTACATATGCCCAGATATGCAGTATTCTCGGCCGACTTACGCTAAGCAGGGTATCTGCCTTAGCTGATATGGGACAACGGCTCATGGAGGAAGACCCAAGGTATAAAAATGTGTTGCAGGACTTCCTTGAATTTAAAGCCACATAAAGCGTATATATCTAATAAAAATCAAAAACAACACCCTTTATTCTTTTAAATTGCGAGCAAATGTGTACAAGCGTCTAAAAAACGCTTGCCCACCTGTTCAAAGTAATATTATTTTGCATAACTATATCCTAATCTGAAAGGGTGTATGGGGACAGTTCTCAATTTTTCTCTTTTAAAATCATAGCAATCCCTTAGTAATTTGCACATAAATAGCTGCGTTTGTTTACTTTTAATTAAATTTTTTGAGAACTGTCCCTATCTCCCCAAACCTGTTTTGCATTTCTATATGAATCTTTTAGCAAACTTTTGAGAACTGTACCTACTAGCTCCTTAATATCCAACCTTATATCCTATTACAAGTATAATGGCTGTCACTAGAAAGATCGGTGCAAGTATCTTGATGCTCCACTTTGCCCATTTTCCATAGCCGACTCCTACAATGCCCAAGCTTATAAGCAGCACAGGGTTTGTAGGATAGAATATGTTGCTGAATCCGTCCCCATATGCGTAAACAAGAACCGTAAGCTGTCTTGATATACCTGACAAGTCAGCCAGAGGTGCTATGAGAGGTATCAGCAGGAATGCCTTAGCAGAGCCAGAGGATATAAAAAGATCCATTCCCAGCACCAGTACATAAATTATTAGTATGACTATAACTGGGGACATGCTTTCTGTAAAACCTACTGCCTTATAAAGCATAGTATCCAATATATTAGCCTCCACCAAAGTATATTTTATGGAGCTTGCCATAAGTATAAGCAGCACTGCAGGCAGTATACTTACCATTCCCTTTTTAAACCACCCAAGATAACATTTCACCCCCGCACCTGATACCAGCACTGAAAAGCTTCCTGCCAGGAGAAATACCAGCCCTATTAAAGGCATTATTATATCCTGAAGGAGCGGCACAAAGGACGAGCTAAGTATAAGAAGTATACCTACTGCCAATATAATGCAGAAAACCTTCAATGCCCTGTCCTTTTTCTTGTCCTTAACAAAATCCACCCTCATTGAAAGCCATCTTTCAGTGGAGTCCTTATTATATACGAGGGATTTCTCCGGGCTTTTTTCTATCTTTTTTGCATATCTCATAAGAAACCATATAAGCATGGCATATACAATCACAAAGGAAAGTACCCTTAAGCTCATTCCTGAAAACATAGGAAGACCGGCTAGCTCCTGGGCAACACCTACGGTAAAAGGATTACATATGCCAGTAGTAAAGCCGCAGCCCACTGCAAGCAGGCTCATTCCAAGTCCTACAATCGCATCCCAGCCCATTGAATACGCCAATGCCACAGAAATTGCTACTAAAGGCACGGTTTCCTCGAAGCTTCCAACAAGGCTTCCTAAGGCCATAAAAAACAGGGTTACTATAGCAAGAAGCTTGTATCTTTTGTGCTCAAAGCTATTATATATCCTGCTTAGCATATAGCTCATTACCCCTGCACAGTCAAGTGCGGTAAAGGCACCACCAATAATAAGAAGGAATATAATTATGGCAATTATGGTCACTCCTCCTTCTGCCCCCACCACTAAAATAGGAGAAAGAATCCATCTCCAAAAGGGCATCCCCCCCTTGCTTGTCTCATAGGTTCCTGCAACAATTGTCTCAACCCCATCCACAATCTCCCTTTTGTAGCTTCCAGATGGCACTACAAAGGTTAGTACGTAGGTCAGTACCATAAGTAAAAGCAGCATAACAAGAGCGCCTATAAAAGATTTGATGTTTAAATCCATTACCCTTGTGTTTTCCTTTCCCATAGGATTCCCTCCTCAATTGCATGACACCATTCCCATACTAAAGATTCTGCCATTTATTGTTCACATAACAAGGACAAGTGTCTTTTTATTTATATTGAGCATACCATTCAAGGTGCTCCAGTACAAGGGGACAGTTCTCAACTTTTTCATATAATAAAGAGAGCAACCTGAGCATATTTTATGCAGTAGGCTGTCCTATTATTGCATTTGTGAAATTGTTGAGAACTGTCCCCATATCACTGCCTGCTGCTTTCTGCAAAAGCTTGAGAACTGTCCCCACTTCCCCCAGAGGGCTATCCTTTTAATGAAATCTTAAAGTTGCTCAGAACTGCCCCTGCTTGTACCATCTGCTGGTATCTGCAAAAGATTGAGAACTGTCCCTACTTCCCCGGCCACGATCGTGCTGACCACAGCCGCCAGCATCAGCCCTCCTGCCGCTCCTACAGGCATCTTCCCTATAAGCTGCTTTGAAAACTCCTTCGTAGCTTCACGTGGAATCATAAATGAATATGAACTTGACACATAACTTAAAAGAATATATAAATCCCCTATGCCAGCCAGTGCCCCTGCAGGTATCGTTATTACTGCAGCCAGCGGGAAAACCTTAAGCCATATACTCCTATATCCCCCTCCATATAGCATGGCAGTTTTCATTTCTGTATACCTTCTTTCTGCCATTATGCCTGCTGCAGCCAGTATGAAAAAGTATACCATTATACCCATTGCCATTGTTAAGCCCACTAAAGGCATATAGTATTTTAAATTATCCTTGTAGCTCTGGCCAGTGCCCCTTCCAAACATGTCCATGGACCATTCTATATCTGCAGCATCCATCTTCATAGTAAACTCATTAAGAAGCTTGCCATCAGGGTCAAGAAAATATATATCTTCCATAAGCTCAACAGGGTCATGACCTGCCTCCTTGAAGTCCTTAAGGTCCATCAAAGCCAATACATCCTGCTCAAGATTAGACACACCCCCTGAATACATATATAAACTGAAGCTTTTGTCCAAATACCTT
>JAEZLD010000014.1 GCA_023415335.1 Bacillota bacterium
TGCATTAACCGTCCCTTACCTTTATTTACTTATAGGGGCATGTACATCTCGTATTGGGATAGTTCATTCTTGGAGAAGCCCATTCTTGTAACGAAGCTCTCCATCTGCTCATTGGCAGGGAAGCTGATATTAAGGTTACCCTGCTTAATAGTCCGGGCCACGTGGGACAGAAGCGATGCTGCAATTCCCCGGTTGCGGAAGTCAGGTCTGGTATATATAAAGTATATCCTTCCGGCAGGGGAAAGAGTTATGCATCCGGCTAATACTCCTTCCTGATATATACCATAATGGGTAACGCCTGCAACCTTTTGTGCATAGTCAAGCCTATTCTGCCAGTTTGTATGAATATTAAGACCTGATGCCATCTCAAGCACCTGTTCCCACTGAAGCTCCTGGACTTCATATTCCCCGGTTCCGGGAAGCGACTCTGCGGCCTCATTCTTTAGTGTGTAATAGTATAGGTCATACTCTTTTTTATAGCCTGTCTTCTTATAAAACTCAATAGCCCGGTCATTTCCCACAATTACCTCCAGATAAAGCTGCTTGCAGCCCAATTCCAGAGCAATTGCGCGATGAGCCTCATAAAGGGCCCTGCTTACTCCCTTTCCTCTATACTCCGGGGCAGTGCAGAGGGCTCCGCAGCGCAGGGTAAGAACTCCCTCAAAGTCTTTAAGCCCTCCGAAAACAACACCAATGGGCTTATCCCCGTCAAGCGCTATATAGGAGTATTCCAGCTTGTTGCCTTCTATTTCGAAAAAATGAGTATAAAACCGTTCCCAGGATACCTGGAGCTTTATAATATAATCAGAAAAACCCACCTGGAAGGCTTCATAGACCTGTCTTAAATCTACGTTGCTGCATTTCTCGTATGTAATCATACTATTCCTCCTAGCCTCATAATTTACATATTGATAATGTTAATTGGACCCTTGTCTAAGGATCCTTTCTGCAAATTCGCCGTATTAGCTGATTGTAGAGCAGCCAGTTATGCAAACCGCACTATATACTATTATTGTAAATTATGACGCCTTATGTCAATATAAATTCCAAAATTTCCTTATATTATATTGCTCATTTCCTTGAGGAGCCCCTCTCTGTTTTCCCTTGTTACCTCAATAACCTGTACCTTAGAATGGCCTGCAACAGTGCTGAGGAAATCCGAGTCTGCCTTCTGCAGCACTCCTAAAACCGGTATGTCCCCATCCAGCGCTCTCATAACAGCTGAGCAGAACTCTACAGCGTTCCCTTCATGTGGCCCAAGCTCATCCATGATTATTAGCCTTGATTCTGCAGCATTTTCAAGGGCCTTACAGCCCAGGGTATTAAAGCGCTCCTCCTTGTTGATTTCATCCGGGATGCCGCAGAAAAACAGGAGGTTTTCCTCTGATGGCTTATCCTCCCCTCCTGCCTTGATAAGGTGGACGGAATACTGCCCGCCGTATAGCTTATCCGTTCTGACGGTGAAAAAACCGCCATAGCTTCTCTTTTCCTGCTCCAAAAGCTTTCGGATAAGCGTTGATTTGCCTACCCCCTTATCTCCGGTTAAGAAAACATGGCTTTTCATATTAGTGCATGGGACAGCCGTGATTTTCTACTTTCCCGGCAGCTTCTCTCCTTTCTGCACGCACAAGTATCATCTCCCCTGCAATGCTGACTGCAATCTCCTCAGGGGTTACTGCCTTTATGGGGGTTCCTATGGGGGTGTGTACTTTCTTCAGCACCTCAGCTGGTATGCCCTTATCCATGAGCTTTGCATTTACGGCTGCAGTTTTGGATTTTGAGCCTATGACCCCTATATATGCAAGCTCATGCCTCAGCGCCTGCTCCTGCACCTGGAAATCAAAGCTGTGCCCGTTTGTCATGACCACCACATAATCCTCCTTGCTGAGGTCGATGTAGTCAGAGATATTAGTATATTCACCACAAATAACCCTTTCAGCATTTGGGAAACGGTCTGGCTCCGCATATTCCTGCCTGTTGTCCATAACAGTTACCCTGAAGCCTACGCTTTCAAGAATGGGTGCCAATGACACTGCAATGTGTCCCCCCCCGAATATAATGGCCCTCTCTCCTATGGGAAGTGGCATGGAGAAATACTTATCCGAAAGAACAGCATTTTCCCTGCAGAGCGGTTCACCATCTTCAACTGGCAGGCCGCATACAGGGAGATTATCCTCTCCAAGAAGTGTTGGGTTCTTGCCATCCAGATGCTGTACAAACCATCCTTTCCTTTTCTCCTCTATCTGTTTTAAAATGCCCTGGGCCAGGGCTGTCCACTCTTTATCCAGATGATTTATGTACTGGAACCATACAGCAACATCCCCTCCGCATACCATTCCAATATCCTCGGTAGCATTTGTATGGAGCAAGAAACTATGAAGCATTGACTCTTTAGACTTTAAAACCTCCATAGCCATGCGCTCGGAGTGATGCTCCACAGCCCCTCCGCCTATTGTACCCAGTATGCGGCCCTGTGCTCCTACCAGCATCTGAGAGCCGGTTCCACGGGGTGCGGAGCCCTGCTCTGAAACTATAGTAACAAGCACAGCATCATGTTCCTTTTCAAGCTCATACAGGAGCTTGGCAAAAATAGTGTTCATTGTCATATCTCCTTTACATAATCATTTTTTTGGGGGGCAAGGGCGGGCACGGAAAACATCCTGAATGGATGTTTTCGCCCCTACGGAATGAATTCGGGTTATAACTTTTTACTATACCATAGAGGGTTCCATCCCTGCTCGCAGGTATAGCCTACCCTACTTTCCTATTGAATTTTCCATAAGCTTATTATACTGGTCCTTTGTTATATCACAATGGTAGAATAGCTTAAAGTATTCTGATACCTTATCATAAAGGTCATAGTCGGCCTTATCTGGATATAGCAGCTTTTCCATCCACATCATTCCAAGCAGGCGCTGTACTGAGGGAGGAAAGCCCATCCAGTTATATGGCCCCATAGGTACCTCATAATAATTGCCATTCTTTATTGCCTCAACATTCTTCCAATCGGGATTATCCTTTACTGTTGAATATATGCTGTCTGGAGAAAACAGTATAACCTCCGGGTTCCATCTGAGTATCTGCTCCATATCCACCTCATTGCCTGTTCCCTTGGAGGACGGGTTATCCAGAACTGCAATATTATTTGAAAGAAGGTCAATTATCTCCCCATGATAGGAGCCCTTTGCAATTACGTTAAGCCCCTTTTCTCCTGTTATATAAAGTATGTTCTTCTTCTGGACGCTGCCTGAGAGCTTCACAGTCTGGCTGTAAACCTCTTCGCAGTATGAAGCAATCTTCTTTGCCTCCTTCTCCATTCCTAGAAGCTCACCCAGCATATTATAGGTCTTGTCCATAGAGTCCGTATAGGCATCAATATGCACAAAGGGTATTCCGGTCTGTGCCTGAAGCTTGTCAAGATCTTCTTTTATGCCATCCTTAGACTCCCCTATATCTATAACCACCTGAGGCGCTGCAGAGAGCAGTTCCTCAAGGTTCATCTCTCCCTTTCCTCCGTAGAGCTGTCCAAGCACAGGAAGGTTATAGTATTTAGTATCAAGGAACTCCTCAGCTGAGCTGTCCCACTTTGTTGCAATTCCCACAAGCTTTTCAGGGGCCAGTGCAAACACCACTATCTGGGCAAGTGGGCCTGATACTGCTATCTTTGTTATGGTGCTGTCTATGGTCACCTGCCTGCCTGTAGAGTCGGTGAATACCCTTGTAGTCTCCTTGGTCTTTCCCGAGTTACCAGCCCCACAGCCTAAAGCAGACAGTGATATTACAAGTACAAGTAGCATGGATAGTATTTTCTTTGCTTTCATGATGTTACACTCCTTATATTTTATTTCAGTCCGTCAAGGGACTGATTGATATTACCGGCTTTATAATTCTTTGGGATATTTTCTGCATCCAGCATAAGCAGCCCTAACTGCCTTTTGTGGGGCATATATAATGGAAAGTCCTCCCGCCCTGTGGATATGAGTCTGCTTCCTACGAACTCATCTGTTATGAGGCTTTTGTCCTCATCCTGGCTATATGTTTCAAAAAAGCACCTGGCAGCCTTAAAATCCCTAAAGGGCTGTCCCATCTCAAGCGCAAGTTCCTGTTTTTCATAAGGTATTCCCTGTTTCTCAAGATAGCTGCATGTACTCTCTAAGCTCTGGCGGTTTGTTCTTATGCTTTGTACGGAGAACCGGTGCAGGGTACTTTTCCGCGTCACGATGAATACTTTTCCGGAGCAGCTTCTGCTTGAAATGGAAAGTACCTCCTCAATGCCACCGAAGAAGCAGAACACCATGTGGTCAAAGGGCTTGTGGAGGCTCATAGAGGATATGTTGCCGCAGTGGATACTTATGTTCTTTACATTCCTTTTGCTGCAGTTATCCTTAAGGACCTGGAGGGCATTTTCGTTTATGTCCACTGAAGTTACCCTGCCTGCAAAGGGGGATAGGGCAAGGGATAAATAGCCCAGTCCGCATCCGGCATCACAGATATGGCTCTCCTTGCTTATGTGGGGGGCTATAAGGCTGGCCAGTGTTTCATTGAAGCTGCCATATTCCGACGCGTCCCTCATAAACCGGACCATATCTTCCTTCCACTGAAACATCATACGCTTCCTCCTCCCTTTGACACAATAGCACTTCCAAATTCCGTTTCAACAAATGCCACGTCAATCTTATAAAGGGTTCTCATAAGCTCAGGGGTAAGCAGCTCCTTAGGCTTCCCAAAGGACACCAGCCTCCCTCCAGCTAATGCAAGAACCTTGTCTGAAAAGCTCAGTGCATGCTGGGGGTTATGGGTGGACAGCAGAACTCCATAGCCCTTTTCAGAAAGCCCCTTTACCATCTCAAGCACCCTCAGCTGGTTTCCATAGTCCAGGCTTGAGGTAGGCTCATCCATAACAAGTATGTCTGCCTGCTGGGCTAAGGCCCTGGCAACTAAGGTCAGCTGCTGCTCTCCTCCGCTTAAATGAGAAAAGCTCCTGTCCCACAGCATATCTATACCTGCCATCTTCATTGCCTCCCAAGCCCTGTCCAGCTGCTCCTCCTTGGGCTGGGAAAAGACACCTACCTGCCTTGTTGTGCCCATAAGCACAGTGTCAAGGACTGTATATCCGAAGGTTGGGCGGTGTATCTGGGGTATATATGCAATATGCTTTGCAGCCTCCCTCTTTGAGAGGGTGCGTATGTCCTTATCATCTATGCTGATTTTTCCGTTATAATCCTTTAATATGCCCAGTATGCAGCGGAACAGCGTGGTTTTACCTGCCCCGTTTGGGCCAAGCACCGCCACAAGCTCCCCTGAGGATACGGAAAAGGATACCTCCTCCAGAGCCTTATGTCCATTGTAGGAAAAGCCCAGCTTATCACAGTTTAAAATCATAGCATCTTCTCCTTTCTGGTCATAAGGTATATGAAAAAGGGCGCTCCCACAAAGGCAGTCAGTATACCAATTGGTATTTCAGTTGCCATGAGGTTTCGTGATATGTTGTCCACCATCAGCAGGAATATTGCCCCGAACACCATGGAGGCAGGCATAAGATATCGGCAGTCATTGCCCACAAGCTTCCTGCAAAGATGGGGGATAACAAGCCCCACCCAGCCAATCATGCCCGACACGGAAACGCTTGCTGCGGTAAGCACAGTTGCGCAGAGTATGACCACAAGCCGGAGCCTTCCGGCATTTACCCCCATAGCCTCGGCCTCCTCATCCCCAAGTGTAAGTATGTTTATCCTCCACCTTAGAAGAATAACAGGCAAAAGCCCTATGGCCATTGGAATTGCTACAAACCCAACGGTATTCATATTTGTGCCTGAAAGGCTTCCCATAAGCCAGTAGGTAATGGCCGGCAGCTGGTTGGTGGGGTCTGCAACAAGCTTTATATATGAGGTTCCTGCAGAGAACAGGGAGCTTACCATAATTCCAGCCAGAAGTATGTTCACCACCTGGTTTCCAGTGGTCCTGCTTCCAATAATATATACCAGTGCCACGGTGGCAAGGCTGAACAGGAATGCAGAAAGGGTTATCATCTGGCCCGGCAGCCCTAAAAGTATTGCCAGGGCAGCCCCAAAGCATGCTCCTGAGGATGCTCCCAGAATGTCAGGGGACGCCATGGGGTTTTTGAATACGCTCTGGTAGCTTGTTCCTGCAGTGGATAGGCAGCAGCCCACAAGACATGCCAGAAGTATTCTTGGAAGACGTATATTCCACAGGGCTATTGCCATGTTCTCAGTCCAGGTAACCTTAAGTCCCATTCCATCTGCCCTTATGCCAAGAGCATTGATAAGGCCTCCAAGGGCATTTAATACTCTTGATAAAAGTATGCGGACCACCTGATATAAGGGTATTTCAAACCGTCCCAGTCCAAGGGAGCACAAAATCAATATGATGAGAAGTACCCCTAGCACTGCAAGAGTGGTCCTGGCTTTCTTAGCAGATGGTGCAGTCCTTATTTTCATCCATTCCATACTATTTAATTTGCTACGTTCCATATTGCTATTCCTTTCTATGCTTAACCATGTAGGTCGTCTGTAAACTTCCTTTTAAAAAGCTCCTCTGATATTTCACGGAGCTCACTTTGAAACTCCTGATATGCCTTAAGCAGGCGGCCGCCCTTTTCAGTGAGCAGGCTTCCTCCTCCGCTAGCCCCTCCCGGGAACCTCTCAACCAGCTGATAGCCTAACTCCTCTTCCATCTGGTTCAGCCTGCGCCACCCATAGGAATAGGACTTGTGCATGCAGGCACAGGCACCCTGGATGGAGCCCGTATGCTCAATCATCTCCAGAAACTGCGCTGCCTCGGGGG